>MDJN01000187.1 GCA_001995005.1 Candidatus Parepulonipiscium sp. PG-Nun2H_MBin03
GTACGATTATATCGTATCGCCATAATAAGTTGCACAGTAAGCTCGGATATAGTTTTTCTAGGGATAATAGTAACACCGATTATTTGCCATTGGCGAAAAATTTCATCAATTAAAGGTTTGCCTGTAATGAGAGCGGTTCTTGATATAACAATCATAGATATTATACATAGTTCAATAATATCAGGTTGAAATTTGAGATTAGAAAAAATTTCTTTTATACGACTTATATAAACATTTTCGTAGTAGTATAGTTCATTAGAACGCAAGTGAATTTCATCATAATCTACTATATAATAATCAAGTGTATATGTAGATTTTTTAAGATTATAAAACGTTGCCTCGCTAGTGTAATATAAACTTTCGTGCACTAAAAAGTCTTGAATAATTTTAAAACCTGAATATAATTTTTGAGTCGCACGCAACCAAGGAGTAAGAGTTGTTATATTAATATCCATGTTTTTTTGTTGCTTATATATTATTAAAAAAGTGGATATATCAATATACCCATATAAATTTAAAAGGCCTTTAATATATACATATATATCCGCATACAACACACGATTTTCGTTAATAACATCATTATCATAAAGCTGTTTTATCTCTATAGGAATAAGTAATTTATTATCTTTTAGCACAATTAAATTCCAATACATTAAAGAATTTATGATATGAACGTTTCCTATATTCTTAAATACAAGCCCATCACAATTACGCCAAAAAGTTACATCTGCATTTGTGGCCACACACAAGATATTTTTTGCAGTGACATAAATTTCATTAGCAAGCTTTTCTCTTAATTCGTGAGGTGTTAATAAAGAATACCCTCGGATGTTATATTGTTTTGCTAATACAAGCATTTTGTCGTAATCTGATAAAATTTGTCTGATTTGAAGTTTCATCTAATTTTAGCAAGGATACGCCCACTTCTATGAATTGCGTCCTATACTCCTTGCAACCTCCTTCCACGTATATATATTTTAACTGTTTTTGTAATATTTGTCATCATTTTTTGAAAAAAATTGTAAATTATATATTTAAATGTTTGTGAAATGCTTTTTGAGCAATTAAAGTTATTGTTTAATTTTCAATTTTTATGGCTATACTCTTGTTAACTTTTATTTTAGGAGGGCGTATTTATGGAAATGGACATATTAATAAGAAGATACTATAAAGTAGTAATAACAATAAGTGCAATATTTTTTGTAATAATAATATTTTTATATTTATATAATTTTAGTGATATAATGTTAATTAATAAACCAAAAGATTTAGTTGCAAAAGAAAGAATTGCAATGACTGCAGCGACTGAAACTGCACATTCATATTCTATGAAATATTTTGATGATTTTCTGGCAATCCCTTATACGGATAATAATCATATAGTGTATATTTTAAGTGATAATATGGATTTATCATATCTAGCAACTAATATAGCGAGTTACGGATACCTTACTATATTAGTAGATATATCTGAGATAGAAGATTTCACAGACTTTTTTAAAACACATGTAAAAACTTTAAGTACAGCATTTAGTAGCACTGATACAATATACCAAGATTTTTTGCTAGACAAAGGTGATATCAGTAAAGTATCTATTATAGGCATAGGAGATAGCGGGAGATGTGCATATGAACTATCGTTAAGTCCGCTTGATAGTTCATTAGTAAATGTAGTATCAACATTAGTTGTTGCACCAAATTTACAAAATATATCTTCAAAAGTGCCATCTACACCAGTTGGAATAGTACTTTCTCAATATGATGGAGTAGTAAAAAGTTTAAATGGACAATCTATTTTTGATAATCATATGTTAAAAAATAGTGATATAATTCATCCCATTTCTTGTATATATCTGATGGGTTCAAATCATAGCTATTTTGACGCATCTTACGCAGCAGATGATGCATTTAATATAGATAGCGTAGTTGACCCGCCTAACGGGGTTGAGATTGAAAGGTTGAGCGATGAGTCTCAACAAGATTTTTTGAGTAAATATGCAGTAGATTTTCTAAATTATTATCACCATGGCCAGATTGAAACAAATATAGGATTAGATATTGAAGATATTTCTCCTAGCTCTTTATATGGTTATGACGTATTAAGCTCACTTATCATACCAGATTCGTTGGCTATAGTAACTCCAACAGATTATTTTAGCACTAAGTATAATAATTTAGGTGGAGAGATTTATATGTCTAATGCTTCGATATCTTATATGGTAGAAAATTATATGGCACCATATGACACTGCTATAGGATTTTTACACCCTGGAATATTTAATGACATTAGTCTCTTAAATATTAGTTGGAGAGTTGATAGCGGATTATTTGTAACGGAAATACCAAAAAGCTATGCTGACTTTACAGAATATAAAGCATTATCTATGTGGATCAGTGCAAATCCTTATAATGTTGCACAAAATGAAACTCAACCATTTATAGTTACCTTAAAAGATAGTAGTGGAAAAGTGGAGCATATTTTATTAGATGAAGATATATTGGCATTAAAAGTGCCTACAGGTGTGCTTGTAACAAATAGCTATCAAATACAATGGTCGACTTTTACGCCACTTAGTAATATTCGTATTCCGCTAGATTTATTTACAAAGGTAAATCTGGAGAATATAGAATCTATTTCGTTTAATTTTAACCAAACTGACCAAGGTTCAATTATTTTAGGGGATATTCGGTTGCTTTAGACAGCAAAAAAAGTATCTGTTAGTTGGGTAAAATACAGATACTTCTAAATAATTAAGGATAAAATGTTGTTTAGGATATAAATGTTAATTAAGGATAAACGTTAATTGGGTATAACTGTTAATTAAGGATAAATGTTAATTGGGTTTAAATCTTAATAGAGTAAAAATGTTGTTTAGGATAAAACTGTTAATTAGAGATAAAACTGTTAACTATTGACTTAATTGCATGTGCATTTACATGTGCATTTACATTTTTTCTTAGGTTTACACTCACATGGTTTATTGCAACCACATGGTTTAGGTGGTTTATTGCAACCGCATGGTTTAGGTGGTTTACAAGGACCTACAGGCATTGGCTTGCAACAGCAATCGTTACAAACATTTACGCTACTTGCATAAAGTTGGCATCTGCAAGGACGACATCCACATACCATACAAACATGTTGTGTTGGGTAAGGTCTAGGTATAGGCTCACCGTAACCGTCAGGCATTTGTGTTGGATATGGCCTAGGTATAGGCTCACCGTAAAAGTTATTTACACTTTCTGCATATTTTTCGGTAGTATAATAATTAGGCTCATCTTCTGTATATACTGGATACATATTATTATACATAGATTCTACTCTCCTACTCTATTTAAACTAAATATTAAAAATCCCCACTACTCAATATCAATATATGACATGTAGCGGGGGATGGTTACTTATTTTGGTAAATATTGTAGAAAAATGTAAGTCTAATTTATCCAGACAGTTGTACCTAAAGGTAACGTACCATAGAACCATTCACTTTCTTCAGGTGAAAATCTAACACATCCTTGAGAAGCTCGCACGCCTAGTATGCCTCGACCTTCTAATAGGTAACTTCCTGTTTGGTCAAATAAGATAGAATGAAATAGATAATCTCCCATAAATTGAACAGCATTTTTACACATATATCCTTTGCTTACTCCGAAATATGGTACGTATGATTGTAATTGATAAGTGCCTCGTGGAGTAGGTGTGATATTTTTACCAGTAGAGCATAGTATATCTCGTATTAATGTCCATCTGTCATCAACCTTTTGGAATACATAAGTTCTTTGTCTATAAAGGTCGGTCCAAACTAGATAGTTTGTTCGACTAGTCATGCCTTTAGCGTTAATATAATCTTCAATTTGTTCAGTGGTTGCCCTTTGCTGATATGTGGCAGGGTCAGATGGGATGCTGACACTATTCCACGGAACAGTAACAAGAGAGCCGTTACTTGCACGTATATAATAAGAATTTCCGCTACTTGCCCTATCAACAATCACTGATTGCCCTGCACTAAAGCCGTTAGTTGCATATTTCATGGTTCCTGTAATTATAGAAGCTGGAAATACGTCGGTTAAAGATGCTTCTATAGCTGCTTGTTGAGCCTTAAGAGCTGCTTCAGCGGCTTCTATTTGTTCTTGCTTTGCGACTACTTTTTCATGAATATATTGTTCATTAAGCTCGAAAATTCTTGCCTGTTCTGCGGCATAATCTTCATCCATAGTACTATACAATATTTCACCAGATTTACTTAATTCTAATATTTCTATATTTGTAAGGTAATAAGGTGCATCTTGGATAAAATTTTGGATTTCCCAAATGTTAGAGTCTGCATCTGAGTATGTAAGTGAAAGAGAGCTATCAGTTAAATTTACAATATATTCGGGTGTTATAGATAATGAACTGGATATACTATTAGTATTATTAATTATATTACCATCTACAGTGTATAAGCCTTTTAGCGAGTTAAGCGGTACATATATCCCTTTATTGCTATTGAATTTATAAGTGGTATATAACCCAATTCGTGCTTCGTCTAAAGATAAAGTAAATTGTAAGTTTTCAGGTGTTGAGGCATGTAGTATTCTAGTTAATATATCCTCGTCTCCATATGGAATATATACATAGTCTACGCCATTAAAGCTATATAAATTGTTTGTTCCTTGTTCATATATAAATATCTCACCAGATATTTCCATAATACCGGTTAGAACTCCAATTTCTTTGAGCCATTCTTGTTTAGTTTCATCATTTAGATGTATGCCATCGAATACATCTGCATAAACATTAGTTGAAATACCTAACACTAAACCTACTACACTTAATAATATTTTACTTTTCATATTTTCACCTCATAAATTTATTTTAGATTTTAAGTGGGATATCAGCTTTGGAACATTATACCATAATTTAAATTAAAATACAACCTGAAGTTATATTTTGGTATAACATTAAGGTGTGGTGAAAATAGATTAAGCTGAGTGGGAAAATAAATTAATGTTGTACAATTTAAGTTTTTTTGCTATAATATTCAATCAAGGAGGCTAACATGATTAAATTAATTGTAACGGATATAGACGGAACATTTTTAGGATTAAAAATACAAATGCCAGAACGGGCGTTTGAGGTAATAGAAAAACTTATTAAAAACAATGTATTATTTGTAGCAGCAAGTGGCAGGTCTTATCCGGCGATTGCTGAGCTGTTTACACCTTTTTTAGAAGATATTGCTATTATTGCAGAAAACGGCGGAATTATAGAGTACAAACAACAAGAGATATCTTTAAATATATTGCCAGAAGATGTATTAGCAGATATGATAGAATTTCTAGATAAAAATAATACTCATCCAATTGTAAATAGCAAACAAACTTCGTATATATTTCCACGTATACATGCACATTATGGCAGAATTGAACATTACTGTGCCAACATGAAAACTATTACAGGATTATGTCAAATAACTCAAGATGTTGTATCGATATCTATATTTGTAGATGACCAAAAAGTGGATGAAGTATATGCCAAATTAACAAAAAGATGGGGCGACAGTGTATCTATAGTAATAACAGGAACCAACTGGATAGATGTTGTGCCACGTGGCATAAATAAAGGAGAGGCATTAGCCAAACTTATGAATGAGCTGAATATTAAAAGCTCAGAAGTAATGGCATTTGGTGATTACGATAATGACATAGAAATGCTAAAATTAGCAAGTGAAAGTTACGCCATGCCACACGCAACAGAAGGAGTTAAAAAGGTAGCAAAATATACCTGTACACCAGAAGATATAGTGAGTATAATGGAGAATATAGTGGATAAAAACTCACATATAGAAAGGTAGATATAACTATGGATTTTAATTTAGAACAGCGTTTAGAGTTTATAAAAGTACGGGTGAAAGAGTCGCACACAGAAGGTGTTGTAATAGGGATAAGCGGTGGAAAGGATTCTGCCGTGGTAACTGCACTTTGTGTAAAGGCATTAGGAAAAGAAAATGTATTAGGAATTACTATGCCTTGCGGGTCAATTTCTAAGGATGCAGAGCACGCTAGATTGGTAGCAGAAAAATTTGGTATAGAGTTCTTGGAAGTGGATTTAAAAGCAAGTTTTGATGCAGTGTGCAACAATATGCCAGATATGAATTTATCTGAGCTTGCTATAGCAAATATAAAGCCACGCCTCAGAATGATAACACTATACACAATAGCACAAAGCAAAAATCGTTTAGTAGTAGGCACAGATAATTTAAGTGAGATGGTTATGGGATATTTTACAAAATGGGGTGACGGCGCATATGATATAAATCCATTATCAGATTTAACGGTAAGTGAAGTGCTTGCATTTGGTAAAACACTAGGAGTGCCGGCACCTATATTAGAAAAAGCACCATCTGCTGGTCTTTGGGAAGGGCAAACTGATGAAAAAGAGATGGGTGTAACGTATGCCGAAATTGAAGAGTATATAAAGACTGGTAAAACTAATTCTGTTGCACAAAGTATTATCGAGATTGCCTATAAAAAGACCCAACATAAACGAGAAATGCCATACTTTTTTAGAAGTAAATAACAAAATTAAAGAGATTATCATTTTAGGAAAAATTTCCCTAAAGGATGTCTCTTTTTTAGTCTAAAAATATATTAATAATTAATTTTATAACAAAATATTTTGTGTACATTAGTAAGTTATTTTAAATTTTATATGGTCTGAGTTAGTATATATAGCATGATGATATTAAAAAGATATAAATAAATAGGTACAAAATGGTTAAAAAAATGTTAAAGAATTCGTTTACTTTTTAAAGAAAATATTGTATACTAAAATAATCTAATACACAGAAAGGAAGGTAATAGAATGAGTCTTTTTACATTTAAAGGTGGTGTTCACCCAGATGATGGGAAAGAAATGTCAAAACACAAACCAATTGCCACACTAAAACCTCAAAAAGAGCTAGTGTATCCTTTAGCACAACATATAGGAGCTCCGGCGACTCCTCTAGTTAAGGTTAAAGATGAGGTAAAAAGAGGACAAAAAATTGCAGAGGCTGGAGGGTTTGTATCAGCTGCCATATACTCATCAGTATCTGGCGTGGTTACAAAAATTGAACCACGATTCACACCTTCAGGTAGCAAAGTGAATTGTATTGTCATACAAAATGACAATGAATACACAGAAGTAGAGTTTCAAAAGATTAATTCGTTAGATGAGCTTTCAAAAGAAGAAATAATTGCAAAGATAAAAGAAGCGGGTATCGTAGGTATGGGGGGAGCAGGTTTCCCGACACATGTAAAATTATCTCCTAAAGATCCAGCTAAAATTGATTATATTATCGCAAACTGTGCAGAGTGCGAGCCATATATTACAGCAGACTATAGGCGTATGTTAGAAAACCCAGATGAATTAATTAGTGGTATGAAAATAATCTTAAAATTATTTGATAATGCAACAGGTATCTTTGGAATTGAGGATAATAAACCAGATTGTATAGCAAAACTTACAGAGCTAGTTAAAGACGAGCCTCGCATAAAAGTTATGCCACTAGAAACTAAGTATCCGCAAGGTGCAGAAAGGCAATTGATTTTTGCCACAACCAACCGTGCAATAAATTCGAGCATGTTACCAGCAGATGCAGGTTGTGTAGTAAATAACGTTGAAACTATGATAGCTATTCATAATGCAATAATGAATGGTATGCCTCTTATGGAAAGAGTTATGACAGTTAGTGGAGATGGGATAGCAGAACCTAGTAATTTTAAGGTTTTATTAGGGACAAACCACAACGAAGCAATTGAAGCTGCGGGTGGATTTAAAGGAACTGTAGAAAAAATGATTTCGGGTGGACCTATGATGGGATTTGCGATGTTTACAACAGACGTGCCTATTACAAAGACATCATCTTCGGTACTTGCCTTTACAAAAGATGAAGTGGCATTAATGGAGCCTAGTAATTGTATAAATTGTGGACGTTGCGTCGTAGTATGTCCTAGTAGAATTATACCATCACGACTTGCAGATTATTCAGAGCGTATGGATAGTGCGGAATTTGAAAAATGGTCAGGGATGGAATGTGTAGAATGTGGGTGCTGTAGCTATGTATGTCCAGCGAAAAGACATCTGAAACAAGCTCTATCTTCAATGAAAAAAATCGTTATTGCTAATAGGCGAAAATAATATTAATGAAGGAGAAATTATCGTGAGTGAAAAATATAATATATCAACATCCCCACATATTCGTTCAAAAGCTACTACTAACAATATAATGCTTATGGTAGCTTTAGCGTTAATGCCAGCAACGGTATTTGGTGTATTTAACTTTGGAATTAATGCGTTAATTTTAATAATTGTTACAACCGGTACATGTATTGCAACAGAATACTTATATCAAAAATACATGAACAAGAAAATTACCATAAAAGATGGCAGTGCTCTATTAACTGGATTATTACTTGCGTTAAACTTACCGGCCAATGCTCCATGGTGGATTGGCGTAGTCGGCGGGGTAGTAGCTATTCTTTTAATAAAACAAGTGTTTGGTGGATTGGGACAAAATGTAATGAATCCAGCATTAGGAGCGAGATGCTTTTTGCTTATCTCCTTTACAGGAATTATGACAGATTTTACTTATCATAGTTCAACTATTGACGCAATAACAACAGCGACGCCATTGGCAGAGCTTAGAGAACACGGTGCTTTGGTAAGCTATGAATTTATGGATTTAATAATTGGTAATATTTCAGGTACTATAGGAGAAACATCTGTAATAGCAATTTTAATAGGTGCAGGATTTTTAATATATAAAGGTATTATAGATTTAAGAATACCAGCAAGTTACCTTCTATCATTTTTAGCGTTTATTATAATATTCGGAGGGCACGGAATTGACCCGATGTTTATAGGAACACACTTGTTTGGCGGAGGATTAATGCTAGGAGTTTTCTTCATGGCAACTGACTATGTAACATCACCTATAACTAAGCAAGGCCAACTTGTATATGGAGTTTGTTTAGGAGTATTAACAGGTGTATTTCGTATATTTGGAGCTTCAGCAGAAGGGGTGTCTTACGCTATCATATTCTGTAACTTATTAGTTCCACTTATTGAAAAAGTAACACTTCCAAAACCTTTTGGTAAAGGAGGAGAGAAATAATGGTTAAAAATACAGCGATATTAACTATAATTACATTATGTGCAGGGCTATTTCTAGGCTTAGTTTTTGAAATTACTAAAGAGCCTATTGCTATAGCAAAAGAAACGGCAAAGCAACAAGCATATCAAGAAGTATTTTCTGCTGCAGATAGCTTTATAGACTACGCAGGATTTAGTGCAGATGAGGCGCGTTCGGTGCTTGATAATGCAGGGCTTACTAGTGATTCTATCGTAGAGGTAGTAGAAGCTACAAGCAGTGGTGAAGTTTTGGGACACGTAATAACAGTAACAGCACATGACGGATATGCTGGAGATATTACATTTACAATAGGCATTACATTAGATGGTAACATTAATGGGATTGCAATATTAACAATAGGAGAAACACCAGGTCTTGGTATGAAAGCAGCAGAAGATGGATTTACATCTCAATTTGGTAATAAAAGTGCACAACAATTTGTGGTAACAAAGACAGGTTCTACGAGTGATGGCGAGATAGATGCGATTGGTGGAGCGACTATTACAACAGTTGCGATGGTAAATGGAGTAAATGCAGGTTTAGAGTATTGGGAACATATAACAGGAGGTATTTCTAATGAATAGTTATGGAGAAAGACTATTTAACGGTCTTGTAAAAGAAAACCCTACCTTTGTATTGATGCTAGGGCTTTGTCCGACCCTTGCTGTAACAACATCAGCGATTAACGGACTGGGGATGGGACTTACTACTACGATGGTATTAATTCTATCTAACGTAATTATTTCAATGCTACGAAAAATTATCCCAGACAGCGTACGTGTGCCGGCATTTATAGTAATAGTAGCCTCATTCGTTACAATAGCGCAGTTTTTATTAGAAGGATTTATTCCAAGTTTATATTCTTCACTGGGAGTTTTTATCCCGCTTATAGTTGTTAACTGTATTATCTTAGGTAGAGCAGAGAGCTTTGCATCAAAAAATGGTATGGTAATTTCATTTTTTGACGGTGTAGGTATGGGATTAGGATTTACAGTAGGACTTACATCTATAGGGATTGTACGAGAAGTACTAGGAGCAGGAACTATATTTGATATGCAAATAATGCCAGCTGCTTTTGAACCAGCTACAATATTTATCCTAGCACCAGGAGCATTCTTTGTATTAGCAGCTTTAACAGCAGCACAAAACAAGGCACGTAGCAAAAAGCCAAATCGTCCTGCAGCGTCTGGAAACGATTGTAGCAAAGGTTGTGGTTCTTGTAATGGTTGTGGTGATGGAAAAGTCTTTGCAACTGGAAATGAAAAAGCATAGGGGGGATAAGTGCATATGGAAACTTTATTAATGATAACAATAGGTGCAGCCTTGGTAAATAACGTTGTACTTAGCCAATTTTTAGGACTTTGTCCATTTGTTGGGGTATCAAAAAAAATAGAAACCGCGGCCGGAATGGGCGGGGCGGTAATGTTTGTATTAATATTATCATCAGCAGTTACAGGGCTACTTTACACATATGTGTTGGAACCTGCAAGTATGGAGTATTTACAAACAATTGTATTTATTTTAGTAATAGCATGTCTTGTGCAATTTGTAGAAATGTTTTTAAAGAAGATGATGCCACCTTTATATAATTCACTGGGTGTATTCTTACCTCTTATCACTACAAACTGTGCAGTACTAGGAGTTTCAATTAATAACGTAACAAAAAATTATAGTGTATTTACTGGGATTATAAATGGTGTATTTACAGCTGTTGGATTTATGATTGCTATTGTAATTATGGCAGGGATAAGAGAAAAGACAGAGCATAATGATATACCAGCATCTTGGAAGGGCACGCCTCTGGTGCTTATAGTTTCAGGACTTATGGCGATGGCATTTTTCGGATTTTCAGGACTAATATAGGAGGATAAAATATTATGGATATTACAGGAATATTAATTGCTGCTGTAATTGTTGGTGGTACTGGTCTATTCATTGGACTTTTCCTCGGTGTTGCCGGAAAGAAATTTGCAGTAGAAGTAGACCCTAGAGAAGAAGCTGTAATGGGCGTATTGCCAGGAAATAACTGTGGTGGTTGTGGATTTCCAGGATGTTCTGGGCTTGCATCAGCTATAGCAAAAGGAGAAGCAGAGCCTAGCGCTTGTCCGGTAGGTGGAAGTGACCTAGCAGGAAAAATTGCAACAATTATGGGAAAAGAAGCAGGAGATGTTACTCCAATGACTGCATTTGTAAAATGTGCAGGAACATGTGAGAAAGCGAAAGAAAGTTACGATTACTATGGTATATCAGATTGTACAATGATGAACTTTATGCAAGATAGCGGTTCAAAAACATGCAATTACGGTTGCTTCGGTTTAGGCAGCTGTATGAAAGCTTGCCCATTTGATGCGATACAAATTATAGATGGTATTGCAGTTGTGGATAAACAAGCGTGTAAAGCATGTAGCAAATGTATAGCAGTTTGCCCTAAAAAACTTATCGAATTGGTACCGATAGAGCAACCTCAACTTGTGATTTGTAATTCACAAGATAAAGGTAAAGATGTTATGAGTGCTTGTTCAGTAGGGTGTATAGGATGTAGGATGTGTACAAGAGTATGTGAAGCAAAAGCTATTACAGTAGAAAATAATATAGCACACATAGATTATGACTTATGTACTGCATGTGGAAAATGTGCAGAGAAGTGTCCTAAAAAATGTATTACAGCTTAGATGTTCTTCGGAACATCTTTTTTGTGTAAAAATATTCGTAACTAAACGTAACAAAAGCTAGACATCTATATAGAAGAAAACTTCATTCAGTGGGAATTTTAACCCCGCCACTGAATGTTAGTCGTCTTAATCTGAAAAGATTACTTGTTCTTTAGTTCACTGCCTAAGAGGCGGGAGTATTAGAGCAAGTTCTTTCAGATAGATAGTAGTCAGCTTTACTTTAGCATGCAAAAAAATCTTTTAGAAGTGCTGTTCCTTCTTTATCAAGAGAATATATTATCGGATTATTTTTAAGTTCTAACACATGGGTGCAACACCCCAAAATCAATTCTATATCATGTGTTATAATTAAATTTAGCAAGTTATTTTTTGAGGTCTTTAAAATTAGCTCACACAGATTTTGCATACCAGTATAATCTAGCCCACTTGTAGGTTCATCGTAAATAGCTATATCTTTCTGAGCTGAGATAGAAGCACATATTGCTACTCTTTGTTTTTGACCTCCTGATAGTGATGCAGGGTGTCTATCTTTAAATTGTAATAAATCCATCTCCTTTAGTAGACCTAATAAATATTCTTCTCCTGAATTTTTAGCTCCTAAGCGTATTTCTTCTAATACATTCTCACAAAATAATTGCCTATTTACATCTTGCATAACCATATAACTTTTAATAGTGCGTTCTTTGGGTTTTACTAGTTTATTGTCTATCTCAATAGACACTGTAGCTTTTATAAATCCACACAATATTTCCGCTAGAGTAGTTTTTCCAGCTCCATTTTTTCCAATTATTGCTAATATACAATTTTTAGAAATTTCCAACTCTTTAATATCAAGTATAGTTCTATCCTTTCTTTTATATAATAAATTTCTGATATTCATTGCCACTTCTCCCTCTTTTATGGCATTTATATCAAAATCTAACTTACTTAAATTAATAGCTCTTAGCCCAAGATTAGATAACTCTTGTGGTTGCAAAGATTTTAATTGCAAAGGAGTGTATTCTCTATCAAGTTTTCCATTATCAAAGTATAAAAATCTATCTGCCAGTTCTGATAAATAATAGAGCCTATGCTCAGATATGATAATAGTTTTGCCTTGTTTCTTCAAAGTCGCTAAAACGTTTCTAAGGCGTTCAATAGCTCCTATGTCCAAATTTGATGATGGCTCATCAAGAACATATATCTCTGGATTAGTAGCATATACACTACCACATGCTATTTGTTGTTTCTCACCACCTGAGAGCTCAAAAATACTTCTATTCATAAGTTTTTCAAGGCTTAAAGCCTTAACTGTCCTCTCCATTCTAGCAAGTATCTCTTCTTTAGGCAATTGCAAATTTTCACATCCAAAGGCTAGCTCTCCATCTGTCTCCATATTAAAAAATTGGCTTTTAGGATTTTGAAATACACTTCCACAAATGCTCGCCATATCAGATATATTTTCTTCTTTTATGTCTTGCCCATTTATCAATACCTCTCCTGTTAATTCTCCCTCATAAAAAAAAGGAATAAGCTTATTTATAATCCTAGTTACAGTAGTTTTTCCACAGCCACTTTTACCACATAATACTATAAACTCTCCTTTTTTTATATGCAAATTTAAATTATTAACACTAGTTATACCATTTCCAGTTGGATAGGTATAACTAACATCTGTGAATTTAATCATAGTGTAATCCTCTCTTTGTAATAGATTTACTTGAGCATCAAAAATCCTAGTGCTATCATCATTATAAAATAATCTTGCAATTTCATACTAACCTCTAAAAAACATGTTCGCTTTTTATCACTATCTAAGCCCCTCGCAAGAGATGCAGCAACCAATTCATCCATAACTCCCACACAGCTCGAAAGTAACGGAACTAATATATATTCCGCTGTTTGTATGGGATGAAAAAATATTGATGAAAACTTTAGCCCTATTCCCCTAAATGCCATAGCCTGACTAATGCCCTTCCATTCCTCCTGCACAGTAGGCATAAATCTAAAAAATATTGCAAACGGAATTATAACTGCTGATGGTGCGTGTATTTTTTCAAACGCTGCCATAAATTCACTTATCTTAGTAGTTTGGAATACAAAAACAAATGACATTATCATAGGTATATATATTCTACCATAAACAAACAGCGCCATAAGTGGCATGGTCCATACAGTAGATGTGAATGTAATAATCAAAAATGCCCATACAGTACACGCCATAAATGTTAAATACATTATAGTTCCACTGCGTGGCTTACCCGATAAAACTAGTAACACCCACACAAATGTACCAAAAGCCACTGCGGGGAGTGGCTCTGATACGTTCATGCAAAAAACGCATGCTACTATAAACACCAAAAACTTTGCTCTAGGGTCAAAATTTATCTTAGGCATTTATATAATCCCCGCTTTTTCAAAATGTTTAGCCGATAACTTACCCGCCAATGTTACACCTATGGCCGCTCCAATAATAGCCACTACTACTTGCATAAGTAGCAACATACTGCCATATGTAGAAACTAGATTTCCTATAGCATCTCCATACTCTTGCCCATAATACTCGATACTCACTTCTACAAAACTATCCGTTGCAAGGTATAATTGTAAAAACGGTGGTATCATAGTTAAGTTAAATACAAGATATGATAGCGAAAACATCTTCTTTGAATTATAATTTCCTGCCTTAGCAATTAATTCTGCAACTATACCAATCGGGATAGCTCCTAAGATACTATAAAAGTGACCACTAGATGACATGATTAGTCCAAACAAACATGCCAATATTAAAATTGCTCCGAATTTTTTTACTTTTGTCACATACATCATGTATATTGTTGCACAAATTATACCTACAAATAGAGGTGACATTAGGTAGGCGATAGGGACAATTCCCACCACAGACACTATAATCGCCAGTATAATAATATAAATCGCTGCAAAAGCACCAGCGTAAATCAAATCTTTTGTTTTAAGTTTTTTTGAATTCATTTTCTCTACTCCTTTTGGTGATATATTTTTACTAATGTAATCTAGTATTTTAATTATGCTTTTAGAGAAAACCAAAATACTAGATAAGACTAAAATACGAGACTATATAATAAACATTTTTAATTGTTGGCTATCTTCCAAGATTTGGCTATAGTACGCTTTTTCCATAAGGAAGAATATAAGCCGTCTTGTGCTAATAGCTCAGCGTGCTTGCCGTGTTGGACTAGCTCTCCTTCATTTATTACTAAAATATTATCTGCATTTTTCACACAAGATAACTTATGAGCTATTACTAAAATTGTT
>MDJN01000188.1 GCA_001995005.1 Candidatus Parepulonipiscium sp. PG-Nun2H_MBin03
CCTGTTTGTAAAGCCACTTGTTTAGCAACTTCTTCTGCAAACGTAGCCGGTGCATTTATACCCGTGCCTACAGCGGTGCCACCGATAGCTAATTCATATAAATACGTCTCACTTGCTTGTATCATATCTAGTGAATTTTCAAGCATTGTTACCCAACCACTAATTTCTTGTCCAAAAGTTAGCGGTGTAGCGTCTTGTAGATGAGTACGTCCAATTTTAATAGTATCCTTATATTTTATGCTAAGGGTGCTGAAAGTGTGCATTAATTTTTTTATGCTAGGGTAGAGTAGAGTATTTAATAATTCTACTGCACAAATATGCATAGCAGTCGGAAAAGTATCATTAGAACTTTGTGATTGATTAACATCATCATTTGGGTGAATTTTTCGCACTATGCCTTTATTATTGACAAAACTTGATACTACTTCGTTTACATTCATATTAGTTTGAGTACCAGAGCCAGTTTGATACACAGATAGTGGAAAATGTTCATCTAATTGTCCATCTTCTATTTGTTTACAAGCTAATTGTATTTCGTTAGCAACATCAACTTCCATCTTGCCTAATTTTGCATTAACCTGTGCACAACAAGATTTTAATATTGCTAAGGCTTTTACAATTTCTATAGGCATCTTATCTTTGCCGATTTTAAAATTTTCGAGGCTTCTTTGCGTCTGTGCACCCCATAAAACATTTGCAGGTACTTTAATTTCGCCCATTGTATCTTTTTCAATTCTATATTCCATCTTTACACACTCCTGTTTTTACTGCAGCTTCTTGTACATATTTTGCGACTGTATCAGCAACTCTTTTATCCAATGCGTTAGGTATGACATATTCGTCATTCAACTCATCTGCACTCACCAAAGAAGCAATTGCCAATGCAGCTGCTATTTTCATTTCTTCATTTATAGTAGTCGCCCTAGCTGCCAGAGCTCCTTTAAATAGTCCTGGAAAAACCAATACATTATTAATTTGGTTTGGATAGTCACTGCGACCAGTTCCCATTATTCTAACCCCTGCTTGTTTTGCGATGTCATATGCAATTTCAGGATTTGGATTTGCCATAGCGAATACAATTGCATTATCTTGCATAGTTTTTATCATATCTGTGGTTAAAACATTTGGTGCAGATACCCCGATAAATACATCAGCTTTTACAATAGCATCGGCTAGAGTACCTTGCATATTAACAGTAATATCGCATAACTCTTTTTTGTGTGAGTCTAGGTTATCTCTTTCTTTGTACAAGATACCAAATTCATCGCACGCAATTATATTTTGTATGCCAGCATTATGAAGTATTTTGATAATGGAAGTACCTGCAGCCCCTGGGCCGTTTACGACTACTTTTAAATCAGCAAATTTTTTATTGATAAGTTTTACGCTATTCGTTAGTGCTGCTAAAACAACTACAGATGTGCCATGCTGGTCGTCATGGAATACTGGGATATCTAATTCTTGCTTTAATTTTTGCTCAATATAAAAACAACGTGGTGCAGAAATATCTTCTAAATTAATTCCACCAAAAGTGGGGGAGAGTGCTTTGCAAATATTAACAATCTCATCTGCATCTTGTGTATTAAGACAAATTGGGAATGCATCAACGCCAGCAAAGTTTTTGAATAAAATTGCCTTGCCTTCCATTACGGGCAGCCCCGCTAAAGGTCCTATATTGCCTAAGCCTAAAACCGCAGAACCGTCACTAATTACGGCAACTAAATTTCCTTTTGAAGTATATTTATAAACATCTTCTTTGTTTTCTTTAATCTTAAGACATGGTTGTGCCACGCCTGGACTATATGCTAAACTTAAATCGGCCATAGAAGTTGTTTTTACCTTGCTTATAATTTCAATTTTCCCCTTATGTTCTTCGTGTAAATCCAATGCCTTTTGTTCAAAATCCATAATTAATAGACTCCTTTTTATTTTTAGCTTACCATTAAAATAGTATTTTGTCTATCTAATCAGATAAATAAGTTTTATTTTGCAAAACATCTTTTACTAATATATCACACATCTTATCTGGTTCTTCGTAACAAGGGCTATTTGCAGAGTTATTAAATGTATAAAAAGCTTTGGTAGGAGCTTTAAGATGATTAAAAAATTCCTTAGCTAATTTATATGAGCAAATGTAGTCAAATCTCCCTTGAAAGATATAGACAGGTATATTAACTTCGGTAACAAGTTCACTCAAATCAACTGTGCATAATTTATCCCACAGACACTTATTAGAAAATATATTACCCTTTACGTAATGTATTTTTTCCTTAAAAGAGTAACCTTTAAAAGATAGCATATCTTTAA
>MDJN01000189.1 GCA_001995005.1 Candidatus Parepulonipiscium sp. PG-Nun2H_MBin03
AAGAACAAGTTACCACGCTTGAACAATATAAGCAGTCAATTATATTTGAATATGTAACAGGAAAGAAACGTGTCCCCTTAGATTGAGTCTAGGGGTACTTTTTTTGCACCTAAAAATATGTTATGATATTCCAGAGAGACAAAATTATATCGCAAATGAAGATAGAGGAGCATACTAATGGCACAAATAGATTTATCAGATATTAATAGACGTTTAGATGTAGTTAAAGAAGAACTATATTTAAACAGTATTGCAAGTAAGGCAAAATCAAGAATTATTTATAGAGGCGAAGTATACAAGTGTAAATTTAGCAGTGGAATAGGGAACGAGCAAAATAAGGAAAGACCATGTGTAATAATACAAAATAATACTGCAAATAAAAAATCAGGAAATACTATTGTAGCTCCCATTACTCATACTGGCTCTAATGTAAATACGGTAGTTAAAATTGAAACCCAAACTGATAGTAACAATAACATAATATTAGATGGATATGTATTAGCAGGAAACATTATGACTGTAAGTAAAGCTAGATTAGGTGATAAATTAGGATCTTTATCTAAGGCTGATATGAGAAAAATTGATGAAACTATACCTTTAGCTATTAATAAGGAATACGTTGATAAAAAGAATAATTTACTTCGTGATAAGGAAGATCATGTAAATAATTTAAATAAGAAAATTATTGAGCTAAATATCATAATAGAGAAACAGTTTGAAGATTTAAATAAATGGGATAAGTTAAAAAATGAATTAAATTGCGAAACAGTAGAGGATTTAAGAAAATTAATGGAAAAACTAAAATAAGTCTAGACAAGTAATTTATTCTATGATAATATAAATGTACAATATAAATTACTCACGAGTGGAGTAATAGCATCGCATTTAATTAATTAAGGAGTTCACGTGTGGGACTCTTTTTTATTTGTAATTTTATAAGAGATTAAGCATATAATGTTATTACAAGAATATTTTAAGACGTGAGCTTAAAATTGTATATTAAAACTTGAGATGAGGGTTACGAGTGAGCCCTCTGTATAGAAGAGAGGGTAACCCACCCTCTCTTTTTTGTGCCTAATCTTGAAAATTCACACAGTGTGATGTTATACTAAAATAAAAAGGAGAAGACCATGACACTACTAAACGAAAGAGAATATCAAGCTTACATAGTTGAATACCTTACTCACCAAAATGGCTACATTGCAAGAAAGTCAAGCAACTTTAATCCTCTATTTGCCATAGACCAAGAATTATTATTTAAGTTTTTATGGAGTACACAAGAAGAAAGTATGCAAACGCTTCAACAACGATATAAAACTGACTTTGAAGATACAATCATAAATTTTATAAATACTGAGATTACAAAATCTCAAGGTAGCTTAATTGACGCTTTTAAAAATGGAATAGAGATTGCTAATACTAAGATATACCTCATGTATTCAAAACCTGCCACCACATTTAATAAAGACTTACTAAACAAATACTCACAAAATATTTTTTCTGTTATGGAGGAAGTGTGGGCAAGTGACAAAGAAAGAATTGACCTTGTTATATTTCTAAATGGGTTTGCCATTATCTCTTTTGAACTAAAATGCAATCATTCTGGACAAACATATCAAGATGCTATATCCCAATACCGTACAGAACGCAACCCCCAAAATAGATTATTCCTGTTTAAATCGGGTTGCTTAGTCAATTTTGCGATGGACTTAGAAGAAGTCTATATGACAACTAAATTAAATGATGAAGCAACATTCTTTCTACCATTTAATAAAGGAAACGGGGAAGGGGTTGACGCTGGGGCAGGCAATCCGATTTGTGAAGATAAATACAGCGTTAGCTATATGTGGGAAGATATATTGACTAAAGATACCCTATTAGAATTAATAAAGAAATTTATATTTTTGCAAGTGAGCGAAAATAAAGATGAAGTTACAGACAAGGTAAAACGCTCCGAAACACTTATATTTCCACGTTATCACCAGTTAGAAGTAATACGCCGACTTGTGGCAAGCGTTACTGAAAATAACACAAAGGAAAATTATCTAATTCAACATAGTGCAGGTTCTGGCAAAACAAATTCTATTGCGTGGCTTGCACATAGGCTATCTTCTTTGCATGGGGGTGACAACAAAATTATTTTTGATAATATTGTAATTGTTACAGATAGGGTTGTTGTGGACAGGCAGTTGCAAAAAGCTATTACAGGAATGGAACACAAATCAGGGCTTATCCGTGTTATGGACGACAAATGCACATCAGCAGATTTGGCTATTGCATTAAATGGTAACACAAAGATTATTGCAACGACTATTCAAAAGTTTAGATATATTCTTGATAGTGTTGCCGAATTAAAAAATAAGAAATTTGCTGTTATTATTGATGAGGCTCATTCATCAACATCTGGTAAAAGTATGTCTGCTGTTACAAAATCTCTAGGGGCTGAGGAGTTAGCAAATCAGAGTGTAGAAGATATCATTGCAGATGAAATTGCCAAAAACGGCAAGCAACCCAATGTGTCTATATTTGCATTTACTGCCACTCCAAAAGCCACCACTCTACAAATGTTTGGAATGCTAAATTCTAAAGGACAACACGAGGCGTACCACATATATTCTATGAAACAAGCTATAGAAGAAGGCTTTATACTGGATGTATTGCAAAATTATACTTGCTACAAAACATTTTATCAGTTAAATAAGGATATTGAGGACGACCCAAAATGTCAAACGAATAAGGCGAAACGTCAAATAGCAAGGTTTGTAGAACTTCATGACACTAATATTTCACAAAGGATAGAGGTTATTGTGGAACACTTTAGGACTTCTGTAATGCACGAGTTAGGCGGAATGGCAAAAGCTATGGTTATAACTCCATCAAGAGAAACAGCCGTAAAGTATAGGCAGGAATTTGAAAATTATATTGTTAGAAAAGGCTATACAGACATTAAAGCACTGGTGGCATTCTCAGGAAAAGTGAAAATTGATGATACCGAATATACAGAAACGGGCTTAAATGGATTTGGTGAGGATAAGTTACCTAAAGAATTTAACAAAGATGAATATCAAATATTGTTGGTGGCAAATAAGTATCAAACAGGGTTTGACCAGCCTAAATTATGTGCTATGTACATTATGAAACGCCTAAAAGGGGTATCCACAGTGCAGACGTTATCTAGGTTAAATAGGATATGTCCGCCGTTTGATAAGAAAACATTTATATTGGATTTTGTGAACGACTACAAGGAAATACAATCTGCATTTGCTCCATATTATACAACTACATTGCTTGCAAATTCTGTTACACCTAGAGCAATTTATGATATAGAATCGCAAATAGATGCCTATAATATTATTGACCCTGACGACATAGAAAAGGTAAATGCAATCTTATACAAAAGCAATATTAGTTCTGCGGACAAGAAGAAATTAACTTTTTGCTTTAATAAGGCAAAAAAATTAAGTGAACAATTTGCATTAGAAAAACAATACGAGTTTTCGGGGTTAATCAAGAGATTTATTAGATTTTATGAATTTATCTTACAAGTGTCCGCTTTTGAAGATGTGGAATTGCATAAGAAGTACAATTTCTTATCTTATTTCATAGCCTACCTAAATATTAAGAAATCGGGGGGAGGGTTTAATTTAGATGGCAAGATAAAAGCTAATAATTTCTTGCAAAAGAAAGAAAAAGAATATACAAAAGAAAAGCTTGTTTCCAATCCAATTATAAAACTTGCAGAAGCTGATAAATTTGGCTTAACTCAAGTCAAGGAAGCTAAGCTATCCCAAATTATTGAGGAGTTAAACAGTAAGCTAGGCAAGAACTATGACAATGATGTAGTAATAAAAGCAATGCTACAAATTAAGGATATCCTAATAAAATCAGATAAATTAAAGCTGAGTGCCAAAAACAATAGCTCTAAAGAATTTGAGTACGCTTTTTTTGATGGGATAGACGATGCGTTAGTAGAAGGTTGGTCACAAAATCAAGACTTTTTTACTTTGCTCCTAGAAAATGCTGAAATCAAGAAAGAAGTTTTAGGTATTTTTATGTCTGATATTTATAAAACATTGAAAAAAAGTGAAAAATAATCTTATCGAATGGCAGTGTAGTTTGAATATTGGTACAAATAATGATATACTCTAGGATAATTTTAAAATTTGATAGGCAAGTGATAATAAAGAAAATTATTATTTTGGGAGTGAAAAAATCTATGCCAATAGAAAGTATTAAATTAGAAGAATTTACAGTCTTTAAAGAAATAGAAATAAATTGTGCTACAGGAATAAATGTATTTATTGGAGAAAATGGCACAGGCAAAACCCATTTGCTAAAATCAGTATATTCAGCAAATAAGAAAGAGAAAGAGAAATATTTTACTACCAAGGAGGTAAGGTTAGGCGAAGCTTTGATTAAAGGTAATAATATAGATAATGTTTTTATACCATCCAAAGATATGCTTACACATTCAGAGAGTTTTATGTCTATCAATGACAAGTATGATATGCCGTTTGATAGAACTTATTATGAGGTAATTAGTAAATCCTTATTGCCGAAGTTAAAAGAAACACCAGAAATAAGTAAAGAAATAGTTGCTCATCTTGAAAAGATTATTGGTGGCAAAGTAGTAGTTGAAAAAGATGTATTTTATATACTACAAGATGGGAAGTGTAGAAGGATAGAGTTTGCATTAGAATCAGAAGGAATAAAGAAAATAGCAATATTATGGCAACTGATTATGAATGGAACTATAGAAAAAAATACAGGCTTATTCTTAGATGAGCCAGAAAGTAATTTAAATCCAAAGCTTATTCCAGAATTGGTGCAAGTTTTACTAGAACTAGCTAGAAACGGAGTACAAATATTTATTGCTACGCATGATTATATATTTGCAAAATATATCGAAGTATTCGCTAGGGATAGCGATAATATTACTTTTCACTCACTATATAAAACGGAGCTTGGTGGAGTTAAATGCGAATCAAGTCCTACATTTAGAGATTTAAAGCACAATGTAATTGTAGAGTCATTTGACCAACTCATTCAAAAAGTATTTGATTTGAATTTAGGTGAATAGCATGAGAAAAATATTTATAGAAGAAAATGAAGTATATCAAATAGATTTTTCAGATGTAGTTTGGGCAACTGATAAGCTTAATACTATTTTTCACAGTGCAAAGACCCCGCTAAGTGATGTGGATTTTATTGCTGAAACAGAAGAAAATATTATTTTTGTAGAGTATAAGAATGCCAATATCAGTAATGCTGTAAATCCTACTGGATTTAAGCCATTAGATGATAAAAAACTAAGTCAAGTAGTAAAGAAATACTATGATAGCTTATCTTATATTAAAGCTATTGGTAAAGGCAAAGATAAGAAAAAGGTATATGTATATATTTTGGAAGCCCCCCAAGCAGATTCTATATTAAGGGGTAAAGTGAGTTATAATTTAAAAAATAGGTTGCCTTTTTTGTTACAAGAGCAAAATAAATTTCAAGATAGCTGGATTGATGAAGTAAAGGTTATATCTATAGATGATTGGAATAAGACATACCCACAATTTAAGTTAAGTAAAATTGAACTATAATACGCTATATTTTAATTTTAAACTATATATTATAAAAGATAGCTA
Organism: Candidatus Parepulonipiscium sp. PG-Nun2H_MBin03; assembly: GCA_001995005.1. GTDB lineage: Bacteria > Bacillota > Clostridia > Lachnospirales > Cellulosilyticaceae > Epulonipiscioides. Next base: position 5,637 of record MDJN01000189.1, read on the forward strand.
ATAAAATCGTGAGTACAAATTGAGTACAAAAAGTCTAGCAAAACAAAATAATATGCTCAAACCACACATCTTATATACCAGAAGCACCATAAAATAAATCCCTACACCAAGATTAACACATTAAAAGTTGAACTTGAGTGACAAGATTACTTTAAATAAGGAGTGTTTGAAATGCCAGTTATTACAAGATTTTACGGAATGTCTATAAAGCACAATTATTAGAAATGTGGAATACTAAAGAGTTTATTAAGCTTCCACCATTAGAATAGAGGTGATATATATGACACCTAAAGTTAAAGTAGTTGA
>MDJN01000190.1 GCA_001995005.1 Candidatus Parepulonipiscium sp. PG-Nun2H_MBin03
TATCTCACCGCCTAAGAGGCGGGAGTATTAGAGCAAGTTCTTTCAGATAAAATAACTTGACAACAAAAATAGATACATCTATACTAATAGTAGAATACTTGACGGTTATTATTTAGGAGGATTTTTATGGCAATTAATTTATCTAAAGGACAAAAAGTCGACTTAACAAAAGGAAATCCAAATTTGAGTAAATTAATGGTAGGCTTAGGTTGGGATACAAATCAATTTGCCTCAAATTATGAGTTTGATTTAGACTCTTCAGTATTTATGGCTGGGGCAAATGGAAAATGTCAATCAGACCAAGATTTTATATTTTATGGCAATTTAGCACACTCTAGTAACTCAGTCATTCACCAAGGAGATAATCTGACAGGAGCTGGCGATGGAGATGATGAGCAGGTGCAAATAGATTTAAAGAGTGTGCCACTTAATATTAATAAAATTGCATTTACTGTTACAATTCATGAGGCTATGGTACGCAACCAAAATTTTGGACAGGTATCTAATGCGTTTATTAGAATAGTAGATGAGGTTACAAACCAAGAAATTATACGGTATGATCTAGGAGAAGATTTTTCAATAGAAACAGCGATTGTTGTTGGCGAATTATATAGACATAATGGTGAGTGGAAATTTAATGCTATTGGCAGTGGTTTCCAAGGTGGTCTTGCAGCATTATGCAATCATTATGGTATAGAAGTAGCATAAAGCTAGATGGGAGTGAAAGAAAATGTCGATTAGTTTAAAAAAAGGAGAAAAAATAAGTTTATCCAAAGGTAATGACGGATTATCAAAAATTATCGTGGGGTTAGGTTGGGACGAAGGAAAAAAAGCAACTGGTTTGTTTGCATCTTTTAAGAAGTCTCACCATGTAGACTGCGATGCTTCAGCAGTTATATTAGAAGATCAAAAATTAACAAATAATACACAGATAGTGTATTTTAAAAATCTCCAACACTCAAGTGGAGCCGTTATTCATTTAGGTGATAACTTAACTGGAGAGGGCACAGGAGATGATGAGGAAATTATTGTAGACTTATCAAAATTGCCTATAAACTATAACTCTATTGTGTTTATTGTAAATATTTATCAGGCAAAAGAAAGAAAACAGCATTTTGGGATGATAGAAAATGCTTTTATTAGAATAATTGATGCAAGAAACAATAAAGAGCTTTGCAGATATAGTTTGACAGACAGTTACGTAGATATGACTGCAATGATAATTGGTGAGGTATATAGAGAGGGAATTGAGTGGAAATTTAATGCATTAGGAGAAGGAACAACAGATGCTCATTTAGGCCAAGTGGTACAAAGATATTGTTGATAGAAAACTAAGACTTAGTACTTATGTGCACACGCCAATCTAATTCATGTTATTTTGGATTGAATTTTACAAAGTTTGACCTCAATAGAGTCAAGGGACGGAGTCCCTTGTGGGGGCAACGCCCCCAATACCCCCTCTATAAAAACCTAATTACAGATTAACATACTTATGTGCATTACTTTGCTTGACGTTTGTTAAATGAAAACATAAAGAAAGTAGCCGAAAAAATGATAATGTATCCTAATATACTAAATATATCTGGAAATACCCCAAATACTACTAAACTTATGATAGCAGTAAATATTACATTAGAGTAATCGAAAATGGATATTTCATTTGCAGGGGCATAGCTATAGGCGATTGTTAAAGAAAATTGAGCAACTGTTGCAAAAATTCCTGATAAAATTAACAATATAAACTGTATTAGCGACATTGGAATATACATATATATTAAAAAAGGAAGTAACATAACGCTTGACAGAGTTGAAAATACAAATACAGTAGTGTAGTAAGGTTCATTTTTGCCTAATACTCTAAGGCAAGTATACGCAACACCTGCACAAATTGCACCCAGCACTCCTATAATCCCTGGCAAAACATCTATATTAAACCCAGGTTTGACTATCAACAACATTCCGCTAAATGCTACTAAAATTGCAATAGCTTGTTGATATTTAAGTTTTTCTTTTAAAAATATATAAGAAAATATAATTGTAAATATTGGAGATAATTTATTTATCATGGATGCATCTGATAAAATAAGGTGATCAATGGCGTAGAAGTTAAATACTACCCCTACAGTTCCGGCAAATGACCGCCACCATAATAAATTCCAGCTGCTTCTTTTCCCGATAAAACTAGCATTATGTTTATATACTAAGTATCCGGCGACAAAAGGTCCTACTAGATTTCTGAAAAATGCTTTTTGAAGACTGGGTAAATCTCCGGAAAGCTTAACGCAAGTAGACATAAGAGCAAATCCTAAAGAGGCTATTAGTATAAAGATTATACCTTTTACTCTATTAGAGAATGTGTTAAAAAATGATTTCATGTAAAAATTCCTCCTAGATTATTAGGCCTTGTTAAGTTAACTTAACTGCTATGATTATTATAGTTATATTATAGAAAATATATGAGACAAAAATAAAATTTGCACCAAAAGATTAACTGATAGGTTCCAAATTGATTTATTATTTTTTAAATAAGTAAAGTATAATTAAAAATAAACTAGCAAAGGAGGATTACTATTTAATATATTAAATAGTATAAACATATGGAGATTTTATTAAGCATAGCTTTGGTTATAGCAATTATAATTATAATAATATTAGTAGTACAGTTGAAAAAAGCAAAGGGTAATGCAATAATGTTAGAACAAATATTAGATGCTATACCGTTAATAATTTCAGCAACAGATATAAATAAGAATTGGATCTTTGTAAATAAAACGGTAACACAAATGTTTGGTAAAAGCAGAAAAGACTTTATAGGAAAACAATGTTCTGAGTGGGGAGCAGACGTTTGCAGATCAGAAGAGTGTGGAATTAAGTGTTTAAATAAAGGTAAAACCACTACAGTATTTCAAAATTTACGAGTAAATCTAGGTTATATACATGATGCTGCAGGACAAAAATGTGGTCATGTAGAGATAGTTCAAGATTTTGCTGAGTACTTGGGCTCAATTGAACAAAAAGAAAAGCAAGCAGTGATGCTAAATGAAATTAGAGATATAACTGATGAATTTATATCTTTATCTACGGATTTAAGCAAATGTTCAACAAGGTTAACA
>MDJN01000191.1 GCA_001995005.1 Candidatus Parepulonipiscium sp. PG-Nun2H_MBin03
GCATCTTGGGTACTGAAAATATTTGATTTAATTAATGATATAATAAATAATCTTGGAGATCTAAATATTGCTACTTTAAGTATAATAGAAATAGGTATTTTATTATTAGGTATAGTATTAATTATGTATACAAAAAATCTATTAAAAATAGAAATGGCTAATATATGCATGTTTTGTATAGTAGTTATAGTAATACTTGTAGAATTAGACTTAAGGGCAATTTATATAGAAAGACCAAACATAATGTATATTATATTATACTATGTTGTAGTATTGAGTTTATTATTTGGTATTATACTAGATATAAAAAAACTCCAGAAATTTTCGTGTAGCATTATGATTTTAACAGCTATAGCGTATTTAAACTTATCAAATGAGTTCAAAATAACACAACTATATGTGGGCCAAGGCGATACTTCTATTATACAAACTGAGTCAAATAATATAATTCTAATAGACTCTGGGGACAAATATGCTACAAGTAGAATATCTAATTATATAAAATATTCAGGTAATAATAAAATAGACTTAGCTATAATCTCGCATACAGATAGTGACCATGTGGAGGGGCTTATAGGATTAATAGAACAGGGTTTTAAAGTTGATACTATAATTTTGCCACAGATAAATTTTGAAGATGAGTTATATTCTAAGGTAGAAGAGCTTAGCGAGCAAAATAATATTCAGTTATTTTATGCCACAACAGGGTTTAATGTGCAAATAGGTGGTATTGATATAGATTTTATATTGCCAATAAATTATACCCAAAACAAAAATGAATTATCGTTGGTATGCGAATTAACATATAAAAATTTGAAAATGTTATATACAGGAGATATAGGACAAGATACAGAGAAACAAATATTAGATAAAATATCAGATGTAGATATATTAAAAGTTGCTCATCATGGCTCAAAAAATTCTTCGGCTACAGAGTTTTTATTACAATCAAATCCAGAGTACGCTATAATAAGCTGTGGAAACAATAATATATATGGGCACCCACATAATGAAGTAATTGAAGAGCTGAATAATTTAAACATACAGACTTATAGAACAGATTTAAATGGTGCTACAACGATAACTTTACGCAGCAATAGGAGTAATTTGGGTCAAAAGGAGGTGCAAATTGATACATTTATTACACGGTGAGGAAGAATTTTTAAAAAGTCAACGAGTAACAGAAATTACAGATAGCGTATTAACAACAGAAGAACGACTGATGAATTTGCATATATTTAAAAAATGTGAAGTAGATAAAATCATTGATGAATGTGAAACTATGCCTTTTTTTGCTAATAATAAAGTTGTTATACTTAAAGAAAGCCAACTGGTTATTTCTGGCAAAAAAGATGATACTGACAAAATAAACAACTGGATTGTTAATTTGCCCAGCTATATAGTACTAATATTTGTAGAAAATAAGATAGATAAAAGAAATAAGCTGTTTAAGACTATAGTAAAATTAGGAAATGTTGAATTTGTTGAATTTCCTAGCTTAACAAAAACACATAGAATAGTAGAGCAAAAATATAATATAAAAATTGAGCATAATGTATTTGAATATTTTTACCATCGTATGCCACAGAATATAAATTATATCTTAGCTGAAATACAAAAATTAATATCGTATACAAATAATATTACTATAGAAAACATTGATAAAATCTGTAGCTTTAGCCTGGAGCAAAAAGTATTTGACTTAATTAAACATGTGACAAAAAAAGATAGCACCACTTCATTAAGCATGTATAATACTTTAATATCTAATAAAGAATCTCCACTTGCTATATTAGTACTAGTAGCAAGGCAATACAGAATATTATTACAAATTAAGTATCTAGCGAAAAGTAGTGTAAAAGAAATAGCCAATAATGTTAAGTTACCAGAATTTGTTGTAAAAGATATGTTAGTTATTAGCAAAAATTTTAAGTTTTCGCAGTTAATATATATTTTAAACTTATGTTTACAAACGGATAAAGACATAAAAGAAGGGCGTAGTGAGCCTGTAAGAGCAGTGGAGTTTTTGATTATGAATTGTATTTATGAGTAGAGAAAGATAAAAAATAAGATTTGCATGATGTATTAAATCGTGCCTATTTACACAAACTAATGTTGAAGGCAGGTGAGTTGATATGAGTAAAAATCTTAAAGATTTACAATCGAAATACGAAGAGGGGTATCGATGTATTTATAAAGAAGAGAAAGATGGCTTAACAACTCTTCATCTAAAGGATTTTGCAAGAGAAAAAAGTCATACTGTATCAAGTAATGAAAATATGGAAATAGGTGCTATGGAAAACTTTTTAGATGATATCGAATTAGAAAAAAAGGCTAAAGGCCATGATATTATATGTACTGATTAAGTTTTAACATAGGAACAGAAATTTCTAGTATTTTTAGTTATTTGGATATAAAAGGCATAAGCTACCGATATATTTTGGTGGTTTATGCTTTTTTCGCATGCATTAAAAATTTTGCCTATATTTTGCCTATTTTTAACCGCTGATTTTCCTATGTGTTTTGTAGTATATTATGAATATAAGAGAAAATAAATTTCTAGAGACAAAGCATTTGGCTTATGGAAAAAATTATTTCTGAAAAATGGATCAATTAAGTTAACTTAATAAGACCCGAAAAATTGAGAGGAGAAAGATTATGTTTAAGAAAGTAGTATCATTAGGAATTATGGGCGTAGTAGCATTTGGAGTTATGGCAACCCAATCAATAGCAAGTGAGGTAGTGGAAAAACCTGCTAGAGCTGAAAAACAACTTTCTGCTGAGCAATTAGAGGCAATGGCTAATATGACAGAAGAAGAAAGGCAAGCATTTAAAGAAGCTAATAAGCCAGAAGGGAAAGAAGGCGAATGCGGTCGCAAGAAAGGCAAAGGATGCCATTTAACTGAAGAGCAAAAAGAACAAATGAAAGATATGACAGAAGAGGAAAGACGAGCTTTTATGGAAGCTAATAAGCCAGAGAGCAAAGAAGGCGAAAGACCTGAGAGAATAGAGGGCGAAAGACCTGAAAGAATAGAAGGCGAAAGACCTGAAATTCAATAGTATAGATAATAGAGAAAAAATAGAATTATAATAGAGAGAAGAGTGTAGGCATAGAATACATTTGCCTACACTGAATAGAGGCGGGGGAGAGTAAAAGATGAAAATGAAATTAGCGACTATAGCAGGAATATCAGTAATAGCAATAGCAAGTACAGTGTATGCGGTACAAATATATAATACGCCAGCACCAATAGATGTGATAAGTGAACATGCTGTAAAAACTATGACTGATAAAGAAAGACAAGAATTTATGGAGGCAAGGCAACAACCTATAGAAGGAGAAATGCCAGAGGGAATGCCAGAAGGAGAAAGACCAGAGGGAATGCTAGAAGGAGAAAGGCCAGAAGGAAGATCAGAAAGGTGAAAGACCAGAGGGAATGCAACCAGCTGAGAATTTAAGTTAATTTAATGGGCGGGGGATAATGTAGATGAATAAGAAATTAGTAGCAGGATTATTAGTATTAGCGGCATTTGCAGGTGGCGTTGTATCAATTCAAACGCAAAGTAATATAGTTGCCTCTGAAGAGGCACCGATAATTGTAGCTAGGGAGATGCCAGTAGAAAAAGGAAGTATAATAGTAGGGCTTACCGAGTCAAGTAGTGTAACCATACCTACAAAAGATGTAAAATATGATTATGCGTTAACTATAAAAGAAGTATTGGTAAAAGAGGGGCAAACTGTAGAAGTGGGAGATGTGCTATTTAATATATCAATAGAAGAAGTTGAAGATGAAATAGAGGCTCTTGAACTTGATATAGAAAATTTAGAAGACGATAGAGATAAATTATATGATGAGATAGATTCTTTATACGATTCAATAGATAATTTAGATAGTCAAATAACTAGTTTGTCAAGCCAATACGATAAAGCGGTATTTACTAAAAATATCCAAAGTGAGCAAGCATTATTAGACTACCAATACACATTAAATCAAGCTGAAGTAGAAGCTATAAATTATGAATTATCCCTTTTTGGTGTAGATAGAGACTTAGAAGATATAATAAAGCAACATGATGATTTGGTGGAAAAGCAAGTTGAGTATCAAGCACTGATTGCTACATATGAGCAAGACTATTTAGCTCTTGATAAGCTAGAATTAGAACTAGATAAATTAGAAGATGAAATTGATAATCTAGAAGAAGAATTAGAACTATATGAGCGTGAAAATTCTGATTATATAGGAATAAAATTAAACGATAGTTATGCAACACAAATGGATAGTTTATATAAAGAAGCTGACTCGTTAGAAGATGATTATTGGACTGCTATAGCAACTAGAAATAGCTTAGAAAATGCATATTACATAGCGGCACAAATGTATGGAGCGGATAATATATTAGCAACAGCTGCATATGAAGAGTGGCAAACAGCCTATAGAGCAGTGGATACAGCCTATACTAAATGGCAAGATGCAGACGATGCGTACGATGATGCAAGAGATGCTTATAATGCACATCTAAAAGAAGTTGCTCTATCAACGGAAATAGACGATTATCAATATTATATGACTAAATTAATTTCTAGTAAGCTAGATGATTACAGTGATAATAAATCTGATTATGACGAGTATAATCAGGAGTTACAATCAAAGTACAGCAACTTAGATCTAGATGGTTTAAAAGATGCATTAGCAGAAACAGTTTATCAGGCAGAGCAGTTACAAAAAGATAAGATTGAATATGACTCAAAAACTCAAATTACTGTAATAGATGCACAATATCAGTTAGATAAAAATAATTTAAGTGCTGCTCAAGCGGAGCTAATATATAATGATACGATAAATTCTCTACAAGAAGATATAGATGATATAGCAACACAAATAAATGACACTAGCTCAGATAAAAGCGATATATATTCTGATATAGCAGAAGTAAATGCAGATATAGCAGAAATTAACGCAGAGATAGCAAGTATTCGAGCAGAAATAAGTGAGCTAAATCAAATTCTTAAAACATCAACAATTGTAGCAGATACGGCAGGTATTATATCTTCTATTAGTGTAGCCGCAGATGATGAAACTAAAGAAGGTGACACACTACTTTCAATTGTAAATAATGATCAAAATACTTATTTAAGTACATATATTTCACAAGATGAGATAGGTCAAATTAGTATAGGTCAAGAAGTAATAGTAGAGATTAGTGCGTTAAATAAAGAATACGTAGGCGTAGTAGACAGCATATCTTATAGTGCATCTCCTAGCATGGGTGGAAGCGTAAATTATTTAGTACTTGCAAAAATAGAAGAAGATACAGATGGTGTATATGAAGGAATGAGTGCATCCACAACGTTTATAGAAAGCCAAAGCAGAGATGTTTTAACAATACAGTCAAGAGCTATAACAAACGAAGGCGATATAAATCTTGTGAAAATACAACATGAATCTGGTGAAATAATAGAAGTAGAAGTTACATTAGGTATTTCAGATGGCGTAAATGTGGAGATTACGAGTGGTCTATTAGAAGGAGATATTATATTAATAGAAAGTGCAGTGACACAAATGGGTGACGTAACACAAGCTACAAGTGCAGAGACTACGACAGAAGGCATGGATAGAGATGCTACCATGATGGAAGGTATGGATAGAGATGCTATGATGCAAATGATGCCGTCTGGAATGTCTGGTGCCCCATCTGGTAGTGGGCCAGGAGGGAGATAAATGAGGATTACTGAAATAATATACCTAGTAATGGTAAGCATTATGCAAAATAAATTTAAAGTGTTACTTACATCTCTAGGAATAATAGTAGGAGCTATGACAATTGTTATGGTAATAGCAATAGGGGTAGGTGGTCAGATGGATGTGGCAGACCAGTTTAAAAACCTTAACGCTGGTACTATAGAGATAGAAAGTATCAGTGCAACATCTGCTACAGTTGATATGAGACAGATGATGCAGATGATGCAGATGAGAAGCAGTGCATCTACTAGCTCATCAAATAGTAACATAGCAACCCTTACAGTATCAGACACTGAAGAAATGGTGCTATTTATTAATGGAATAAAAGATATTTCGCTTGTTGCAAGTAGTTCTCAATCTGTTTATGGAGGAGATTTAGATGAAACGACTACATATACTATTGTAGGTGCAAGCGAAGAATATCAGACGATAACTAATTTAAGTATGTACATGGGTGAATTTATTACAAGCGAGATGGAAGAAACTGAGGCAAGATCAGTAATATTAGGATATGATGTAGCAACTGAAATTTTCACATATCCTATGCTGGCGTATGAAAGTGAAATTGCAATAGATGATAGAACATATACTGTTGCAGGTGTGCTTAATAAAACTAGTAATATATTAAATGGGAATACCGTGGATAGTTGTATTTATATGCCATATTCTACAGCAGAAAAAAATATATTTGATACAGATATAAAGCCGCAAATGGTAGTATTGGCAGAAGACGTTGACCAAGTTGCTACTATAATTGCAAAAGCATCAGTCTTATTAAAAGAAATACATCCACAGGGTGAATTTACTATATCAGATGCAGGTGCTGAGATGGAGGCGGCGTTAAGCTCAGCTAATACATTATCTATGTTATTACTGGCGGTAGCAACTATTGTATTTATTGTAGGTGGCATAGGAATTATGAATGTACTTTTTGTATCGGTTAAAGAAAGGACACCAGAAATAGGAGTTTTAAAAGCGTTAGGTACGTCAAAATTGGATATACTCTTACAATTTCTAATAGAAGCTAATTTAATCAGCGTTATAGGAGGTATTATAGGTGTTGGATTAAGTTATGTGATAATGCCACTTATGCAAGATGTAATAAGAATGGAACCGACTACTGAAGCCGGAATTATGGCACTGGTATTTGCTATTGTAACAGGTACTGTATTTGGATTTTACCCAGCTTACCAAGCATCTCAGCTTAGACCGATAGAGGCGTTGAACGCAAAATAAAGGGGAAAATTTATGAACGTAATCGAAATGAATAATATATGTAAATCCTATCAAATGGGTGCAGAAAAACTGCAAGTGTTAAAGGATGTATGTATTACTATAGAGCAGGGAGAGTTTGTTGCGATACTAGGCCCATCTGGGTCTGGCAAATCAACTCTTATGAATATTATAGGATGTATGGATATTTCAGATAGTGGTGAATATACACTATCAGGTATACCAGTGCATAAAAGTCGTGAAAGCAAGCTAGGTAAAATACGAAATGAGCAAATTGGATTTATATTTCAAAAATATCAACTCATTAATAAATACAATGTGTTGCAGAATGTAATATTACCTCTGCTTGCACGTGGGCAAAGTAGGCGGCAAGCAAAACATGTGGGTATTGAAAAAATACGAAGTGTAGGATTGAGTGATAGAATTTATCATAAACCATCAGAGCTATCGGGTGGTCAGCAACAAAGGGTAGCAATTGCAAGAGCAATAGCGGGCAACCCTAGTATATTACTTGCAGATGAGCCGACTGGGGCACTTGATACTAATACTGGTAAGGAAGTTATGGAAATATTTAAAAAGTTGCATCAAGAAGGTAATACTATAGTTATGATAACGCATGACGTAGGTATTGCCGAAAATGCAGAACGTATTATAAGAATAGTTGACGGCTGTGTAGCTTAGTCGACTATTCTTTTGTTATAGTGTTTGAGAACATATAATTTGGATATTAGAAATTCCATTGCTAGTTTGAATAGGAATATTTTTTTGCAAGTAATTTCTAAGCATAATTAGAGGCATATATCCTTGGTTTACCAAATCTTGAGATATTGTAAAATCAATTTGTCCGTTTTTAAGCAGATTTTGCGTGCTGATCGGAGTATCGTGGCAAATAATTTTTGGGATAGAACAGTTAGCGTGCTCTTTAATAGCATCTGCACATCCACTGACGCTACGATTTGCCATATATATACCGCCTATATTTGGTATAGTGCTAAGTGCAGTGGAGAGCTTTTTAAAGGTCACAGAGTAGCTGTTAAATGTCTCTAATATGATGAGTTGTTCTTCTTTATATCCTAGCATAGTTATATGCTCTATAAAGCCTTCTAAACGCTCTCTATGCCCTTCAAACTCCAAATTACCAACGCATGCAATAATGTTTGAAGTAGGGTTTATACATTTGCTCATAAGTTCTGCAGCTATTTTGCCACTTTTTGTATAGTCTTGTCCACAAAATGCAGACCTATTTGTTGTGGGTAAATCAGAGTTAAATGTAATTACAGGAATATCAGATGATACTAAATCGTTTATTTTATTAACTATATCCATAGCTGTAAAAGTACATATAGATAACCCTTTAATACCTTTTTTAACTAGTTTATCTATTTTGTCTATACATTCTAGCGGTGTATCTGATTCACATTGTTCTATAAGAATATTTACATAAAAGTCTTGCAACTCTTGTTGTGCTTGATTAACCCCTTTTAAAACTTCCTGTTTAAAGTACCCAGTCCAGGCTGGTAATATAACACCTAATTTAATAGGACTAAAATGAGACAGACGTATACTTTTTTCATGTGCATCACGTGGTAACATATAGCCTGTTTCTTCTAGTGCTTGCAACACCTTTGCATACGTTTTTTTGCTTACATTCGTACGATTATTAAGAACTCTGTCTACTGTACCACGAGACACACCTGCCAAATCTGCCACTGATTGAATTGTAACTTTAGAATTTTTCATTTTTTTTGCAAAGAATCATGTATCTCTTTGCAACCTCCTTTCCAAATGGTTATCCCTGTGAATTTGATTATAGCACAATTTGCACAAAAAAAAAGGACGTGTTGTCCTTTTATCTATCTTCTAATGGAATATAAGCGTGACGACCATCAATATTTTTGTAAGCTGGTCTAATGATTTTACCTTCATTTACCAATTCTTCAAGTCTATGTGCTGCCCAACCAACGATACGTGAAACTGCAAATAGAGGGATAAATAATTCTTCTGGAATATTTAACATGCTGTATACAAATCCTGAATAAAAGTCGACGTTAGCACAAAGTTTATTAAAGTCTCCTTTTAATTCGCCCAATACCATAGGGGCAAGTTTTTCTATTTTAGCGTGCAATTCAAATTCAGCTTCTAATCCTTTTTCAACAGCAAGTTGTTCAGCATACGATTTTAGTACTTGTGCACGAGGGTCAGATATAATATAGATTGCATGGCCTATACCATAGATAAGTCCAGTACCATCAAAGGCTTGTTTAGTAGCTATTTTAGAAAGATACTCTTTAAGTTCTTCTTCATTGGTCCAGTCTTTGACATTTTCTTTTATATCATTAAACATTTGTAATACTTTAAGACTGGCACCACCATGTCGCACACCTTTTAGTGAGCCTAAAGCAGCAGCTATTACCGAATATGTATCAGTAGTAGCAGAAGTAATTAGGTGAGTTGCAAACGTAGAGTTGTTACCACCACCATGCTCTGCGTGTATAATAAGAGATAAGTCAAGTAGCGTAGCTTCAAGTTTTGTAAAGCTCTTATCAGGGCGTAACATATATAAAATATTTTCCGCTGTACTAAATTCAGGTTGAGGTGCATGTATAAATAAACTTTCATGCTTATAATAGTGAGAATAAGCTTGGTAAGCATATACCATAAGAGTAGGAAAACATGCTATAAGCTCGATGCTTTGACGCAATACATTATCAAGGTCATTGCTTTCAGCGTTCTCATCAAATGTGTATAATGCAAGGACACTACGTGCCATAGAATTCATAATACTAGGGCTTGGATTATCTAAAATATATGACTTAATAAAAGTATGTGTTAATATTCTATTAGCACCTAATACGCCGTTATAGTATTCAAGCTCTTCTTTGTTTGGCAAGTGACCAAAAAGTAGTAAAAATGAACTTTCCTCAAAACCCATTCTATCTTCGGCGATAAAATTCTTTGTAAGATCTTCGATGCTTATACCTCTATAAGTTAATCGACCAGGTACTGGGACAATCTCGCCTTCATCAATGATGTACGAGTGAACATCACCTATGTGTGTTAATCCAACCAAAACCCCTGTTCCATCAGGACGTCTTAAGCCTCTACGAACTTGGTATTTATCAAATAATTCTTTATCGATTTTATTAGCATTAACTATATAGTTAGATAGCGTATTAAAATCTAAGTTAGGTACAGTATAGTTTTTCATAAAATTCCTCCTTATATAAAGTAAAAACATTCTTAAGATAATATTACAGGTATTTCTTAAATATGTCAATTTAAAACATACAATTAGCATATAGAAAAAATACCCCTAATCCCTAAAAATGTATACAATTTTTACAAAGAAATGAATTAAATATATTATTCACTTGCAAGTACTACTAATCCTATTACACCAGGGCCAGTGTGGATGCCCATGGCAGCACCAATTTCTTCCAAGTGAATATCAGTGATGCCGGATAAGTCCTTAATATAACTTAGGAAATCTTGTGCCTCCTCAACTGCTTCTCCATTTAATACCCAGACTTCGCATGAAGTTTTGCTAAGATATTCTTGCAATATTTCTTTTAACTTAACTCTCCCTTGCTTTTTGCCACGTGCTTTTGAATGGGTGTATAGTTTACCGTCTTTATGGTGAATTATAGGTTTAACATTTAATATACTTCCAACAGCTCCAGAGAATTTACTTAGCCTGCCACCCTTAATTAAATAGTCTAGTGTATCTACTAATATATATCCTTGGGTTCTCTCACGCACGCTAGGCAATTTTTCTAAAATTGTTTCAATATCTAAATTTTGACGAACAAGTTTTGCTGCCTCTCGAACAATAACTCCTTCTGGATACCCTAACGTACGTGTATCAAAATAATAGAATTTTAAATTTGTAAAAGGCTCGGCTATAAGTTTTATGCAATTTAAGGTGCCTGACAATTCGCTAGAAATTGTGATTACTAGTATTGTGGTATATCCTTGTGAGGCAATATCTTTTATAATTTTAGCCCCCAGTTCCATATCTGGTAAAGACGTAGTAGGAACCTCAATGTGCAAATTTTTATATACTTCTTGTGGTGTAATTGTAACTTTGTCTAGAAATTCTTTGTCTTGATAGATTATTCTAAGAGGAATTTGAAATATATTGTATTCTGTTAAGGTCTCATTACTTAAATCGCAACAACTATCGGTTAAAACGGCTATTTTTTCCATGTTAATTCTCCTTTATTATCTCGGTTATTGTTGCAACTACACTTTGCGGCAACTCTTCTAGGTAGATTTTATAATCTCCTGTTTGGTTTATAATACTAACAGTACAATGATAAAAATCGCTAAACGTAGGATAAAGATTTTTTAGATGATCAAAAGTTAGGTCAGTTGGAGTTAGTATTTTAAGCAATAGTTGAGAAATTTCATACAATATTTCACATATATTGCTAATATCATCAATTAACTCTTGTAGCAGATCCGCTTCTTCAATCAATTCATCTTCATCTTGTATTTTACTAATTTCTGTTAAAGATAATTTTATATCTAAAAAATCAGTAGGCGTAAAATCAATTATTTGCAATTGCTCGTGTTTAGTAATCTGTAGTAGTTGTTGTTTATAAAAAATTAAATGGTCGCTTTTATTTACTATACTACTAGATATATTTATTAGTTTTTCTATAAAAGGTAATTTATATTCATCATCTACTCCCATAATAGAAGTAAGATTTGTAAATATATCTAGAGATTCATTTTTAACATTATCAAGATCTTTATTAATATATTGTAGCATACCTAATAAAGATTTTGAGTGTAGATCTAGGATTGACTTAATTAATGAGGCAAATCCATATGAAATAACATTGGACATATAGGGGGTTCCTTTCACAACTTGATTTAATATATATCCATATCATTATACATAGATTTTCTGAGTTATGCAAGAAAAAATTGACATACAGTAAGTATGCCAATCAATTGAGTTACTTTTTCATTTGTAGTCGTATTAAAGCTTTTTTAAGTGCAACATCTGCCCTGGCAATGTCTGAGTGGCCATCTGTTTTATGCCCTTCTGCACGTTGCTTTGCAGCTTGT
>MDJN01000192.1 GCA_001995005.1 Candidatus Parepulonipiscium sp. PG-Nun2H_MBin03
AGGATTTGCTGATAATATATGGACACAAATATTTAAAACACCATAAGAGGCGGTTACGTCTCTTTTTTATATAAATCTAGAAAGTTTATAAGATTTCCTTGCTGTCTATATCCGATTATGGTATCAAGATTTACATTATGCATACTTCTAAATATATTCATATCAATATGTTGATTAACTTGTCTAAAGTGTGCTACTAATTGTTTCATTTCTTGGCGTTTAGAATCTATTGTATTTTGTTCAATTCGTTCAGTCATTTTGCAAGCGCATTGTAAAAACGTTAATTCATTAAAGTTACGAAATGCAATGATATCCTTTTCTTTAACTTTATATAGAGGGCGAATAAGCTCCATGTTATCGAAATTTTTGCTACGTAATTTTGGCATCATACCTTTAATTTCGCCGCTATATAACATATTCATCAGTGTGGTTTCTATAACATCATCAAAATGATGTCCTAGTGCAATCTTATTACACCCTCTGAGTTGAGCTTCTTTATATAAAAAGCCTCGCCGCATTCTGGCACATAAATAACAAGGATTGCCATCCACATTAGAGACTACATCAAAGATGGGACTATTAAAAACATCGATAGGGATACCGAGTAATGTGGCATTATCTATAATAAGTTGACGATTATTTTCAGTATATCCAGGGTCCATAACAAGGAAAATTGCCTCAAAATTATTTTTGCCATGTCTAGCTAATTCTTGTATACATTTTGCAAGAACAATGGAATCTTTTCCGCCAGATATGCATACAGCGATTTTATCCCCATCTTCAATTAATTTATATTCATTAATAGCCTTAGTGAATTTTGACCATATAGTCTTCTTATACGTTGTTATAAGGCTACGTTCTATTTGTTTTTTATCTTTCATTTGTCCTCCATAGATAAAAAAAGGTTTGGGGATTTAATCCCCAAGACCTTCTATTTAATGCTAAAAGTAACTACTTCGTTATTTACTTTCCATTCTTTTTTGATACCTGCTAAATCATTTACTATATCATCTGCAAGCACTTCTTGCATAATAAGTGATTTATTTTTTAGTATAATATCAGAAATTTTACTATTATTAGCATACCCTACAGTAATATGATCTTGAACCTTAAAGTCGGATTCTTTTCGCATAGTTTGTATCTTAGATATAATTTCACGTACAAATCCTTCTTCAATTAGCTCATCGCTTAAGTCAGTATCAATAACTACTGTAAAACTGCCTTCACTTTCTGAGACAAACCCTTCCTTGCTAGTAGAGCCGATCAATAAATCATCTTTTGTAAGCTCTATTGTAGTATCATTTATAGTAAGTTTTAATAAGTTTGTGCTTTCAAGCTCTTGGCTCGCTTTTATACCATCAATATTAGTTAATTCTGTACGGATATTGCTTAATAACTTACCGTATTTTGGTCCTAAAGTTCTCAATTGAGGCTTAAATGTGTAACTAATAAAATCGCTGGCATCAGTTGTAAACTCAACTTCTTTAACATTAAGCTCGCTAGAAATAATCTCAATAAATTCTTGTGGTACTATAGAAGTAGAACCTACATACATTTTACCGATAGGTTGTCTAGTCTTAATATCAACACTATTTCGGCATGCTCGCCCTAAGTTTACAATTTTTAATACACTATCCATATTTTCTTCAAGAGATTTATCAATAAACTTATTATCAGATACTGGGAAATCACATAAATGAACACTTATAGGTGCACTAGTATTATTAGTACGAACTAAATTTTGATATATTTCCTCGCTCATAAAAGGTATAAATGGTGCAGAAAGTCTGGTGAAGGTTTCGAGCACCGTATATAGTGTCATATAGGCATCAATTTTAGTTTGAGGCATGTCACTAGCCCAGAATCTTTCACGACTGCGACGTACATACCAATTGGACACATCATCAATAAAATCTTGCATAATCCTAGAAGCCTCAAAAATCTTATATTCTCCTAAAAGTTCGTCTACTTCTGAAACAATAGTATTAAGTCTAGATAATACCCATTTATCCATCATATTTGAAGGATTAAGCTTATACTTTGTAGGGTCAAACTTATCAATATCTGCGTATAAAATATAAAATGCATATGTGTTTAGGAAAGTTCCCATAAATTTACGAGAAGCTTCTGTAACATTTTCTACACCAAATCTACTAGGTAGCCAAGGTGAGCTTGCATAGTAGAAATACCAACGTACGGCATCAGCTCCAACAGCGTCAATAACGCTAAACGGTTCAACAACATTTCCCTTAGATTTGCTCATTTTAAATCCATCTTTATCACATACATGTCCTAATACGATAACATTTTTATATGGTGATTTATCAAAAATTAAAGTTGATATTGCCATAAGAGTGTAAAACCAGCCACGAGTTTGGTCAACAGCTTCAGATATAAAATTAGCAGGAAAATTTTCCTCAAATAATTCTTTATTTTCAAAAGGATAGTGTAATTGTGCAAATGGCATAGAACCACTATCATACCAACAATCAATAACGTCAGCGACACGTGTCATAAGTTCATTACAATCAGGGCATTTTATATGAACATTATCAATATAAGGTTTGTGCAATTCTATATTATCAGGACAATCTGGACTTAAATTTTTAAGCTCTTCTATACTACCAATAAGATGACGCTTTCCGCAATCGCATTCCCAAATTGGCAGAGGAGTCCCCCAATATCTTGAACGAGAAAGACCCCAGTCTATAACTCCTTCGAGGAAATTTCCAAATCTTCCTTCACCAATAGAAGTAGGTAACCAATTTACTGTATTGTTATTAGCCACTAATTTATCACGAACTTTTGACATTTCGATAAACCAAGTATCTCTTGCGTAATATATTAAAGGTGTGTCGCATCTCCAACAGTGTGGGTAACTATGAGTGTAAGGCGTTGAGCTAAATAGCTTATCATTTTCTTTAAGATGCTTAATAATATGTTTATCCGAGTCTTTTACAAATATATTTTGCCAAGGCGTAACTTCAGGGGTAAAGAAGCCTTGTTCATTAACTAGCTGTATAAATGGGACATTATTCGCACGCCCAACACGCGCATCATCTTCACCAAATGCAGGAGCTATATGAACAATTCCTGTACCATCAGACATAGTTACAAAATCATCTGCAACAACAAAATGAGCTTTCGTCGAAAGATTTGCAAAGTCAAACAGAGGAATATATTTTGTACCAACTAAGTCAGTACCTTTATATTCTTCAACAATTGTACACTCCTCACCTAATATGACATTCATAAGTGACTTAGCTAAAATATAGAAATTACCATCTAGTTCAGCTTTTACGTAGACTTCATTAGGATTAACGCACAAAGCTGCGTTAGATGGTAGTGTCCATGGAGTTGTTGTCCAAGCTAAAAAATATGTGTTATCTGTATGTTCTAATTTAAACTTTGCAACAGCAGTATTATCTTTTATGTCTTTATACCCTTGTGCAACCTCATGAGATGAAAGAGAAGTTCCGCATCTAGAGCAGTAAGGTACAATTTTATGTCCTTTATAAATTAAGTTTTTATCCCAAATTTGTCTAAGTGACCACCAAACAGATTCTATATAATTGTTATCATACGTTATATAAGGATTATCCATATCAACCCAATAACCAACACGTTCAGTCATTTTTTCCCATTCAGATTGATATTTAAAAACGCTTTCCTTGCATTTGCTGATAAAATCACCAACGCCATATTTTTCAATTTCTGGTTTACCACTAATGCCTAATAATTTTTCAATCTCAAGCTCAACAGGTAGCCCATGTGTATCCCAACCAGCCTTTCTGATTACATGGTAACCTTTCATGGTTTTATACCTAGGGATAAGGTCTTTTATAACACGAGTAAGCACGTGACCTATATGTGGTTTACCATTAGCTGTGGGAGGTCCATCATAAAATGTAAAGTTTTCTCCGCTTTGTCTATTTTCTATAGTTTTATTAAATATGTCATGTTCTTTCCAAAAATTTAAAGTATCTAGCTCTCTTTCTACAAAGTTAAGGCTTGTATCTACCTTTTTGTACATATTAAAAATCATTCCTTTCATCGGTAGTGAAATATTCACTGTAATTTGTCTATAAGCGACTTGTATACATACTATTTTAAATTATATGGAGAAAAAACGTAGTTGTAAAGGTGTCTACGAGGTTAATTTATCCTAAATTTGCAATAATGAGGCTAATAAAAATCAAAAAACGAGATATACTAACATTACCAATAAATATATTAAAAAAGGAGTATAAAATATGAGAAGAATAATTACCATTTTAGTAGTTGTATTATTATTTGCATTATTAGTAATTGAATCCCCAAAAGTATATGCAACAGAGACGGGGGAAAAAGTGGTTTATTTAACATTTGATGATGGACCTACAAAAGGAGTTACAGAAGATATCTTAGATGAACTACAAAGGTTAAATATCAAAGGAACATTTTTTGTAGTAGGAAAAGAAATTATAGATAAAGAAGATATACTAAAAAGAATGTATGATGAGGGGCACGGGATAGGACTCCACACATATACACATAACTATAATAAGGTGTATAGTAGCGTTGATACTTTTGTAGAAGAGATGAAAAAAACAGCAGATTTCATCAACGAAGTACTGCAACAAGATGCAAACATAAAATATATACGTTTCCCAGGTGGTAGCTCAGGTAGGTTAAACCAAGAGTTTTATGATGCACTAAAAGCACAAGGATATAATATATTTGATTGGAATGTAAATTTAGAAGATGGCGTAAAACCAAATGCAACAGTATATGAATTAGTAGAAAATGCAAAAAAATCTCGAGATGATGTGGATAGAAAAATTATTTTAGCACACTGCAATTTAAATAATAAGAATACAGTTACGGCGATTAACGGTATTTATGAATATTATACAAATCAAGGTTATGAATTTAAGGCGATTACAAATGAGACACTAGAATATTATTATTCATTTAAAAAGTAGAAGAGTAGGGCCAATTAGTAAAAGCTAAGGGAATTTCGATTGGTGGTCAATTATGCAATTAAAATATCGCAGTAGTTAAAAAGTATGGTATAATTAAGAATAAAAACTTTTATTCTGGAGGAGTATTATGAGAAGTTTAACGTTATTAACAGATTTATACCAGTTGACAATGATGCAAGGATATTTTGAAAATGGTACAGATAATAAGGAAGTTGTATTTGATATGTTTTATAGGAAAAACCCTTCAAACGGAGGATATGCCATTTGTGCAGGGTTAGAACAATTAGTTGAATATGTACTAAATTTAAAATTCAGTACACAAGACATAGAATATCTAGATAGTTTAAACATTTTTTCGCAGGAGTTTTTGCATGAATTACAAGATTTTAAATTCACCGGCGATATAGATGCCATAGAAGAGGGGACTATTGTATTTCCTAATGAACCTTTAGTACGAGTAACATCTACAATTATGCAAGCACAGCTTATAGAAACAGCACTGCTAAATATTATAAATCACCAAAGTCTAATAGCTACAAAAGCATCACGCATTGTAATGGCGGCAAAAGATGATACTGTTTTGGAGTTTGGTTTAAGACGTGCCCAGGGACCAGATGCAGGTATTTATGGGACACGTGCCACTATAATTGGAGGGTGCAACGGAACATCTAACATGCTTGCGGGAAAAATGTTTGACATACCTGTATCTGGTACACACGCACATAGCTGGGTTATGAGTTTTAATACAGAATTAGAGGCATTTCAAGCATATGCAAATACATTTCCAAATAAGCTTATACTATTAGTGGATACTTACGATACACTGGCATCCGGTGTACCTAATGCTATAAAAGTATTTAATGAGATTAAGCCCGCTGGAGTTTATGGAATAAGATTAGATAGTGGAGACCTTGCATATCTATCAAAACGTGCACGAATTATGCTAGATAATGCAGGACACCAAAATGCAATAATAAGTGCATCGAGTGACCTTGACGAAAACATAATAACTGACCTTAAAAGACAAGGGGCAAAAATTGATTTATGGGGAGTTGGGACAAGACTCATTACATCAAAAGATTGTCCTGCATTTGGTGGGGTGTATAAAATATGTGCTTACAAAGAAGGTGATAAGTACATTCCGAAAATTAAACTGTCGGACAATCCAATAAAAGTGACTAATCCTGGTGTTAAAAAAGTTGTGAGAGTTTATGATAAAGAAAGTAGTAAAGTTAAAGTAGATATAATAGCTCTATTAGAAGAAGAATTTGATATAAAGCAAGATTTAGTAGTAAGAGACCATAACGCTAGATGGAAGAAAATGAAATTAAAAGCGAATGAATATACATTACGAGAGCTCTTGGTGCCAGTTATGAGAAAAGGCAAATGTATATATGACTTTCCTAGTGTAAAACAAATTAGAGATTATGCTAAACGTGAGATGGAAACTTTATGGGAAGAACATGTAAGGTTGTTAAACCCAGAAATATTGCCCGTAGATTTATCAGATGACCTATACTATTTAAAGGAAAAGATGTTAAATGAATTTAAAGAGGTGAGAGGAGCAAAGACATGTTTAGAGGATTAGCAGTTGTTTTATTTATGTGTCTACATTTTGTAAAAAATGCTGCTGGCAGAAAAAAATATAGAGTAGATGATAAGGAATTAGATATAGAAACAAAAAGAATATATACAGGGCAAATATATAAAATAATGCAATCATTTAGTAGAGGAACAATAAGAGCATCAGGTTCAACAGTTACTATAAAGGGAAAAGAAAATTTACCTACAACATCAGGAAATTTATATGTGGCAAATCATAGAGGGTTATTTGATAGCCTTGTTATAGCAGATACAGTAGACGACCCGTGCATATTTATTGGTAAAAACGGCATCAAAAAAATGCCTATAGTAAGAACGTGGTTTAGTGCAATAGGCAGTATTTATATTACAAGAGAAGATAGTAGACAGTCTTTAGAAGTTATAAAAAAAGGCATACAAACTTTAAAGGATAAACAATCAGTTGTAATTTTTCCAGAAGGTACTAGGACAAAAACTGGAGAACTAGGCGAGTTTAAGGCAGGTAGCTTTAAGTTAGCATTTAATTCTAACGCACTTATTGTGCCGATTGCGATAAAAAATACAGAGTTGATATTTGAAAAAAATAATAAGCGTGTAAAACCAGCCAACGTATATGTAAATGTAGGTAAGCCTATTGATGTAAGTGTTTTATCTAAAGAGCAAAAAAAAGCTATACCAAGACAGGTGCAAGATTATATACAAGAGTTATTGGATGAACTAAATTAATATATATACAGTCTTTTCACAGACAAATCTTGAGATATTAAAATTCTTGTGGTATAATAAACAAAAATTTAAGGAGGGCTTTATGAATACGTGGGTAGTTGTAGCACTATGGGTAATAGCTATAGGGGGAGTGCTGGTAGGCTTGTATTTTTGGGGCAAGAAGCTTCAAGATAGGTATGCAGAGCAGCAACAAATGATTAATGAACATAAGCAAGCAGTACAAATATTTGTAATAGATAAGAAAAAGGATAAGATGGATAACTTAAAGTTACCTAAGATTGTAAAAGACCAAATTCCTAAAAGACAACGTAATAGGAAAATTCCTGTTATAATAGCTAAAGTAGGTCCTCAGATACAAACTTTAATGTGTGACGAAAATGTTTACAACACCATACCTGTAAAGAAAAATGTAAAGGTAGAGGTGGCGGGAGTATTAGTAGTAAATATTTTATCTGGTAAACTTGCACAAGCTGAAAAAGTAGGATTTAGACAACGAATGTTAAATAGAGCGAATAATTTAAGAGAAAAATCTGCAAAATAAGATAAAACCTAGTGAATAAAAATATAGTTATATATTTGCTAGGTTTTTGCTATGCTTTAATAGATTTGATTTAGGATTTAGAAAGAAGGTTATAATGCAAGTACTTAAATTTTATTATAAACATATGAAAAAAAGATTTGTTACGCATGAACTTAGCCCTCGTAGTGCACAAATGGCGTACTATTGGATACTAGCGATTTTTCCGTTTTTACTTATGATTATAAATTTATTATCTTATATAAATATTGATAATGAAATATTAATGGATTTTGTATATCAAGCAGTACCTGATATGGTAGCACCTTTAGTTGAGAGTATAATTAACAATATGGTCAGCGACCGGTCGCAAGCGGGTATCTTTGTTGGGGGTATTGTTGCACTATGGTCAACTTCTGCTGCGGTGAACACATTAATAAAAGGAATTTACTTAGCCTATGGAGTGGCAGATAGCAGAAATGCAGTCCTAAAAAAAATAGCAGGAATGTTATATTCGTTATTATTAGCATTTGTAATAATTGCGTTAATAGTATTACTTATTTTTGGAAATAAACTAGGTCAATATGTTTTGGGATTAGTATTGCACAGATATCCGAGTTATTACACACTGATATGGGATTTTGTTCGTATGGCGATATCGGTTGGGATAATAATATTAGCCTCTCTAGTTATGCATAGAGCTATACCACGCCGACATGTTAAAACTAGGAAACTATGGAGAGGAATTATATTTACAGCGATGAGCTGGTATGCGTTTTCAGTCTTATTTGCATATGATATAGATACGTTTAGCAATTATAGTGCAATGTATGGAAGCTTAGGAGGAGTATTTGTACTGTTAATATGGCTATATACAAATGGTCTATTTATATTAATAGGTGCAGAGATAAATGCAATTGCTTTAATAAATTCATCCAAAATTCCGCTACGCATAAATTCAATTGTAAAGAGGACAGAAGTATATAATAACGCTGATTGAATGAACATAGTTATAATTGACAAATTATAACTTGTGTGATACAGTAATTTGTAAATAAAATATGTTATAACATATCATATTTAGGGAAGTTAGTGAAAATCTAACACAGAGCCGCTACTGTAAAAGAGGAGTCGCAAAAATATACCACTGGTGTAAACTGGGAAGGTTTTTGCAGGCATAGATACTTAAGTCAGGATACCTATCTATAATATGGCAAGATTACTTTTCGAGCTAAAAAGTTTTGCAACTTCGCCTATTATTATAGGTCTAATTGTGTTATGTAGAGTCCTAGAAGAGTAATTTTCTAGGACTTTTTAAATTTACTAAGGAGGATCGCATGGTAAAAAAACGTTTGTTACAACTACTTATTACGTTGTTTGGTATTAGCTTTATTAGCTTCTTATTAATATATTTATCACCGACAGATCCCGTAAGAGCAATGTTTGCAATATCTGGGCAAATTCCTCCAGAAGAAGTGTTGCAAGAGATGCGAGTGGAGCTAGGGCTTGATAGACCATTTCTAGTGCAATATTTTGATTGGTTAGGCAATTGTTTAAGAGGAGACTTTGGTACATCTCTAGCCCAAGGACAACCCGTTTCTAAGTTATTGTTAAATAGATTGTTACCTACTATACGATTAACTGTATTATCTATAGTATTGATGCTTATAATATCTATGCCACTAGGTGTATTATCAGCGTTATATCATAATAAATTAGTGGATAACATAATTAGGATATTTACATTTATACAGATTTCTATGCCAAATTTTTGGTTTGGCTTAATATTATTGTACGTATTTGGGCTGAAGCTAGGCTGGGTAAACGTGGCATCAACTAATATGGGTTTTTCCAAAATGATATTACCGGCATTAACACTGGCGTTTGCAATGGCAGGAAAATATGCAAGACAGGTTCGATCAGCAATTTTAGAAGAAATAAACCAAGATTATGTAATTGGTGCCAAATCAAGAGGCTTATCA
>MDJN01000193.1 GCA_001995005.1 Candidatus Parepulonipiscium sp. PG-Nun2H_MBin03
GGATTTTTTTCGCCGAATGGTGCCAAAGTTAGTAAATTATTATATAAGTTTATATTTACATTTTCTATCTAAATATCTATATCTAGTTTAGGAGTTAACACGTCTTCTGAGATACTATTACTAATTTTCATATCTTCTATAAACGCCTGCATATTTTCTTCCGCAATAGACATACCTGCCGCCATTGGGTGCCCCCCGTATTTTATCATATATCCTTCTTGCACTGCTAGCGCTTTAAACATATTAAATCCCACTATGCTTCTTGCCGAGCCTGTATATTTGCCATTCTCTAACGTAAATATTATAGTCGGCTTATAATATTTGTCCACAATTCTAGAAGCTACAATACCAATCACACCATGATTCCATCCGTCTCCTAGAACTATTAAAACATCATTATCTACCAAATTATTATTTTCTATATATTCTACTGCTTGTTTAAATATCTCATTCTCTATGGACTTTCGCCTCTTATTTGTATCATCTAATTTTATTGCTATCTCCTGTGCTATTTCAGCTGAATCTGTGGTAAAAAGCTCTACAGCAATTTTTGCATCTGATAATCTGCTAATTGCATTTACACGTGGCCCTATTTGATAGCCTAATATATCTGAAGTTATTTGCTTATTATCTTTGTTAATGATAGACAATAATGCAGCTAACCCTTTATTTTGCGTGTTTTCTAACATCTTAAGTCCTATTGCAGTTAATATCCTATTCTCATCAACTAGTGGCACTATATCCGCAACAGTTCCCACCGATACAAGCTCAATATACTTTAACACATCCATATTTACTTCTTGTGCAATAGCCTGTATCAGCTTAAATGCAACCCCCACCCCAGCCAATCCATTAAATGGGTATTGGCAGTCTGGTTGCTTAGGATTTATTATACAAAAAGCTGGTGGCAATTCTGCATGACAGTCATGGTGATCGGTAATAATTATATCAAGGTTTAACGTATTGGCCAATTTTACTTCTGCCATAGATGCTATTCCGTTGTCTACAGTAATAATCAAGTTTGCTACTTTAGCTATTTTTTGTACAGCCTCTTCATTTAGACCATACCCTTCTTTCGTTCTGCTAGGAATATAATACCCTACATTAACATTTATCTCTTTTAAAAAACTATATAATATTGATGTACTCGTAATACCATCCACATCATAATCACCATAAATTATAACACTTTCATTTGTATCCCTAGCCTGCAAAATTCTTTGTACAGCACTTTTCATCCCTTTTAATAAAAACGGATCATATAAATCTTTTATATCCGAATTTAAAAATTTGTCTTTATCAACTACTCCCCTGCTTTCTAACAAAGTATTAACAATATTTTCTACGCTGACATCTTGTCTAATCTGCCACTTGTATTTATTTGGTATCAATCTACTATTTCTCCTTTTGTACTATCTTTTTGCATATTTCATATTACTACATCTTCAACATAGCGTCAATTTATCTTTGCACAATGCAAAAAAATTTTTTCTTAAAAATTTCTTCATCTTTACTATACATTTATTATTGTTATGTGGTATAATCAAAAAAGTTAGATACAATTTTAATAGGAGAGTTATGTATGTCAGAAAAAATTGCAGTAGGACAGATTATCGAAGGGACTATCACAGGTATTAAACCATTTGGGGCTTTTGTTTCACTTGATGATTCTTTAAAGGGACTTGTTCATATATCACATATTACCCACGGATATTTAGAAAGGATTGAGGACGCAATTAAGGTTGGGGATAAGGTTAAAGTTAAAGTATTGTTAATAGACGAAGCAAATAACAAAATTTCTTTGTCTATTAAAGAAACTATGCCAAAACCAGCACCAAAAATCAATAAACCTATCAATAATAATCGTACTCCTAATCTTAAAAAAGAACCTGAGGCACCGGTAGATGAATTTGAGGCACTTATGAAAGGTTTTTTAAAAGATTCAACAGAACGCCAAACTGATATTAACAAAAGATTAAATCGATAGAAAAAAAGGACTGCACACTGTATCTAGTGTACCAGTCCTTTCTTCATATATAATTTTTACGCAAGTTGTTTATAAATTCTTAATTTTTCCACCCTATTTCGTTTAATAGCTTTTATCTCAAACACCCAGTTTTTATACGTCACTTCCACAGCTTCTTTTGGAATTTCCCCTAATAGATGTATTATAAATCCACCTATTGTATCGTAATGTTCACATACTATATCTAAGTCCAATTTTTTATTTAGTTGATCTATGTGTAATAGACCATCCACTATATATGAGCCATCATCATTTGGGATAAGCGACGTATGTGTTCCTATATCTCCAACAATTTCTTTTAATATATCTTCTACAGTCACTATTCCAGAAAAATCTCCATACTCATCACGTATAATAGCCATCTGATTTTTATTCGATTGTAACTCTTTTAATAGTTTTTTAATATTCTTAGTTTCTGGAACAATGTATGGCGTAGTTATAACCTCTTTTATGTCATACGTAGAATTGTTATACGATTTTTTCAAAAAATTTTGTACATCTAAAATACCAATTATTTTATGAATATCTTCTTCATAAACTGGTAACCTAGAAAATGGTGCCTCTAAAATTATGTTGGTTATTTCTGCCCTAGACATAGCAATATCAAGTGCCATAATTTTTGTGCGTGGTGTCATAATTTCACTTGCAGATTTTACATTATAATTAAGTACTTCTATATCTTTAGATATGTCAGTAAGTGTCTTATTTTCTTTATTTGAATTTACAGTAGTTGTCTCTTTTTGCACAACTTTTTTCCCAAAAATATACTCAAATATACTAAAATTCTTGACCTGCGACTGGCCTTCCAATACAATTCCCCCTTGATGATCTTAATATACATATTATACACTTTTTACATATTTATTTCAAGCTTTTAGTCCTTATTCCGTTTTTTACAAATTTTTTCTTCTATATCGTCGCAGAATGTGCCAACACACTCTGCTTACTCATTTTGGATATAAATCTTTTTATTTGTATCACAAACGATTTGCCTTTTAATTCCTGAAAAAAAAGTTTTTAGTACAACTGTCCCTGCGGATAATGTTTGAATATATTTTAAAGTTTCTGTTGCAAAGGATAAATCCAATTCTCTATTATCGGACACATGTACCAAAACTAGTTGATTTTTTAATTTATCATAGTCTTCTACCTCAATTTTAGGTATACTATTTAGGCCTATTGTGTTAATTAGTGCATTACGAATATTATTAGCAGTAGTATCACTTACGATATAGTTTTTTTCTTGCTTTATATATGCATATAAATTAGCTGATTTACATATCTCGTCTGTTAAATAGTTTCTAATAAAAGAGGTATCTGAGTTTAATTCTCTAATAATTAACATATCCTTTAGACCATAATTATTATATATATTCTCCCATATTTTAAACCCTAAGTAATATGGATTTAACGCACCGTTAGTGGGACACACCACATTATTATGAATTGTAATAAACTCTAAATATTTTTCCACACTTAATTCCAATTTTTTTAGTATATTATAATGCCAAAAACTGGCCCAGCCCTCATTCATGATTTTTGTTTGTAATTGTGGCATAAAATACCTGTTTTGTAGCATAACAATATTAAGTAAATCTTTTTGCCATTCATTTAAATTAGTATTTTCTATCAAAAAGCTTAATAACGAATTTTCTTCTGAATACATTTTAATCGAATGGATCGCATCTAATATTTTTTCTACTTGTGCATATCCAAAAAGTTGTATATAATTACGTACTCTATTTGCATGATTTTTAAACATAGGTATAGCATACTCAGCATTAGTCCCCGCAGAAAACAGATAATTATTTTTAAAAAAGTCGTTGTGTCCATACACATGTGCCATAGTTAAAATGTGTAATACCGGAGAATTATCTTTTACTAAATAGGCAATGCATGGATTGCTGTTTATAACAATTTCATAAGGTAAGCCCATAATGTTATTCTCATAATATGTCTTTAATTTATCATAATTTTTGCCCAGGCTCCAATGCGGATAATGAGACGGCATTCCCAAATATGTTGCATACCCTATCATATCAGAATAGCTTATAATCTCAAATTCTTGCTCATAAAAAGTAAGCCCTATGTCTGTAGCTATTTTTTCTATGCTATCACTGTAATATTTAAGTTCTGCAATATCCATATTTCACTCCTTATCTATCAGATGCTCTATGCTCAACATTTGTTTAAAAGATGTCCATATATCTTCTTTCTTTGTAATTTTCAGGGCAACAAAGTTTTCTCTTTTTATTTCTGATACATATTTATTCATAATTGTACTTAAATAGCTGCTAGTTTTAATTTCACAATATCCAAATAAATTGCATCTTTTGCAAAGTTGTGTAGCAAGGCTTGTGGCAAGTTCATTATCTTCTCCCCAATTATCTCCGTCACTGCAATGAAACGTATAGATATTCCATAAGTTTTCGTTATATCTATCATCTATTATATCCAATGCTTTTTTATATCCAGCACTGAT
The DNA here is from genome assembly GCA_001995005.1 of Candidatus Parepulonipiscium sp. PG-Nun2H_MBin03. Classification (GTDB taxonomy): domain Bacteria; phylum Bacillota; class Clostridia; order Lachnospirales; family Cellulosilyticaceae; genus Epulonipiscioides. Next base: position 4,509 of record MDJN01000193.1, read on the forward strand.
ATAAGTTCCGCCGCTTTCACCTTTATGAAAGAAGTCATCTTCGCTCACTTCTTTAGCAGTTGTTGTATGAGAGATAAATATAATTTCCACTTTTGTATACTTAATCTTAACAAATTGGTACAACAAAAAATAAAAATTCCGTGCTAGAT
>MDJN01000194.1 GCA_001995005.1 Candidatus Parepulonipiscium sp. PG-Nun2H_MBin03
TAGGACCTATATTTAGAGATGTAGAAGAAGGTGACAGAGTAGAGAGCGAAAGCAATGAATTTGAAAGGCTAAACTACCTATTTGCTAATAACATGAAAGTCACTCCTTTTGGCAAAAATAAGTTGCCAATAAGTTGGATAAGAGTATCTTTATCAGAGCTTATATCAATTCCACAAGTAAGCTATGACTGGGCGACGCAACCAAAAATCAGTCAGGCATATCACAAATATGGGCACTTGATAATTGGAAAAGAAAACGATTCTAACAAGTATTATATAGGTATCCCTGATAATACAATACGTAGTAAAAGAACTTCTAGCGACATAGATAAAGTGGTTGAATTTGTACTAAAAGAACCACGCAAGAGCAGAAATAGATTAAATGGATATTGGATAGCTATTATGTAACAATGACTTAATTAAAAACAGACCACAGGTGATTGCTTATGGTCTGTTTTTTTATAGAAAAATTACAGTAATAGCCCCAGGGCTAAATGCAAATGAAGAATAGCCCCCCTTGAAAAACTTAGAAATTTTTCTTAAAATCTAGTAAAACTATACCCAACAAAAGAGAGTAAGCGAGTTATTTCAGATAGAATAATAGTGTAAGGAGATGAGTTGATGATAAATATATTAAAAGATAATTTTATTCCGAGTGAGTTACTAGAAGGTAATTATGGCATAGAAAGAGAAGGGTTACGTTGCACCGCAGAGGGAGTTTTGGTGGATACACCTCATCCGGCAGCTTTTGGTAGCAAATTGCATAATAAATACATTACAGCAGACTTTTCTGAGAGTCAACTTGAATTTATTACGCCCATTTTAAAAAACGTAGACGAAGTTTACGACTTTTTGGAAAATTTATATAATATTGTGTCGCTTGAGATAGGAGAAGAATATATTTGGCCACAATCTATGCCGTGTGCTCTTCCAGAAGATGGCAATATTCCAGTTGCAACATTTTGCAAAACTCCTCAAGGGGAAAAAGCCTACTGTTATAGGTTACATTTATTACAAAAGTATGGAGGGAAAAAGCAAGTAGTATCAGGCATCCATTACAATTTTTCATTTTCAGAAAAAATAATTGAATGTTTATATAAAAATAGTAACACTGAGCATTGTTATAAAACGTTTAGAGACAATTTATATTTAAAAGTGGCACGAAATTATTTGCGATATAGATGGCTGATAATATATCTTTTGGGCGGAAGCAGCGTTGTGCACAACACGTATGAGCAAGGTTGCATAGATAATTTGGAAAATGTATACAATGATACACATAGTAACAAGGGTGCATTGTCGTACCGTAACGGGGAGTGCGGATACACAAATAAATATGAGCTATATGCAGATTATACTAACATAGACACATATATAAAAAGCATACAAACCTTTGTGGACAATAAAAAGATTGACAGTCCTAAAGAATTGTATACGCAAATCAGAATAAAAGCGTATGATAATGATGACTTATTAAATTCGTTAAAAGAAAAGGGCATAAATTATCTGGAGCTTAGAAGCATAGACATAAATCCGTTTGACAAAACAGGTATTAAGAAAGTTGACTTAGATTTCCTTAGTGTATTTAATTTATTTCTACTTTTAAAGGAAGAAACAGAGTACAAAAATTATTTAGTAGAAGCCAGTGAAAATCAGTACCAGATTGCTAAGTACGGCTTTTATGATATGGATTTAATAAAAGACGGGGAAGGCATCAAAAAATCTGCTTGGGCAGAAGAAATTTTATCAGAAGTGCAAAAAATAAATAGCTTTTTAAACTTAAATCAAGGCGTGGCACTGCTGCATCAAATGGAAAAAATTACAAACCACAAAAAGACGTATGCCCACATGATATTCAGCCAAGTAAAGCAACATGGATATATAAAAGCACATATGAATTTAGCAAAAAGCTATAAAAAAGATGCCTATAATAATAGATATCTTTTTAAAGGATATACAGACCTGGAGCTATCCACGCAACAAATTCTTAAAGAAAGCGTGAAAAGAGGCATAAACGTACAAGTTATAGACAAAGAGGACAATTTTATACGGCTAAAAGATGAAAATCATGTGGAATATATTAAACAAGCGACCAAAACTTCACAAGACACATATATTAGTATGCTGATTATGGAAAACAAAATTGTTACAAAAAAAGTATTAGACGAAAATAATATTTGCACACCTAGCGGAGATAACATAACACGCACAGATAATTTGCAACATATACTTGATAAATACAAAAATACAGCAGTGGTAATAAAGCCTAAATCCACAAATTTTGGCACAGGAATTAGTATATTTAAAGAGCCGACTACAAAAGAAGATATTTTAAATGCCATAAATATTGCGTTTAAATATGACAGTTCTGTTTTAATAGAAGAGTTTATTTCAGGTAAGGAGTATCGCCTGCTGGTTATAGGTCAAGAAGTGGCGGCAATAGTGCACAGGGTGCCGGCAAATGTTATAGGAGACGGCAAAAGAAGCATTGCGGAACTAGTCGAGATTAAAAATACAGACCCATTGCGTGGAGTTGGATATAAAACACCGCTAGAAAAGATTAAGCTTGATGCGAATTCAGCCTTATTTTTGAAGCAACAGCAGATGACATTTGAGTCCATACCAACAGATGGACAAACGGTATATTTACGAGAAAATTCAAACGTAAGCACGGGTGGAGACAGCATAGATTATACAGAGCAAATAGCAAACTATTTTAAAGAGATTGCAGTGAAAGCGGCACAAAGCGTGGGTGCAAATATCTGCGGTGTGGATATGATGATAGAAGATGTCACGGCAAAAAATAAAAGTTATTCTATAATAGAATTAAATTTTAACCCAGCAATTCATATGCACCATTATCCTTATAAAGGGCGAGAAATAAACGTTGCAGCTAAGGTGCTAGACCTTTTAGGATACGAATGTAAGAATTGTTAAAAATTTACAAGGTTTACAATATAAAGTATATCAGAAAATGCCCGATATTTATAGTATAAGACAAATAACACTATAAAAATACAAAATATACTTATGACACTATAGGAGGCAT
>MDJN01000195.1 GCA_001995005.1 Candidatus Parepulonipiscium sp. PG-Nun2H_MBin03
AAACTATGCTTTTTATAGAAGAAAACTTCATTCAGTGGGGGTTCTAACCCCGCCACTGAATGTTAGTTGCCTTAATCTGAAAAGATTACTTGCTTTTTATCTCACCGCCTAAGAGGCGGGAGTATTAGAGCAAGTTCTTTCAGATAAAAGTAAATTTTAATAATTATAGTTCATATTTATCTAGCTAGATTAAATCGTCTACAGTCTGAAATACTGCCATTAACGGCAGTATTTTTTACTTACTTATTTTTTAGGGTGTGGAAGCACTATATTAAGAAATACAGCTGATATAGTAGCAATAACAACTGGAGATCTACCAAAAATTGTCATAACCCATGGTGGAAGAGTAGCAAGAGAAGCTGATGCTTGTGTAATACCCATTCCTAATGCTACAGATAATCCTACAATAGAAGTATTTCTATAGTCCATTTCTGCAGAAGTGATTAATCTCATACCAGTCATAGCAATTGAAGCAAATACAGAAATTGTTGCTCCCCCTAATACTGGTTGTGGTATAGTTATTAAAAGAGCTGAAAATTTTGGCAATAATCCTGCAAGTAAAATTATTACTGCCGCAAGCCCTAATACATAGCGATTTACAACTTTAGTTGTAGTAACAATACCCACATTTTGGCTAAAAGTAGCCGTTGGTAAACCACCGAATATACCACCTACCATGTTTGAAATACCAGAACCAATGATACCACCTTTTAATTCTTCATTAGTTGGTTCACGGTCTAATCCACCAGTAGTTGTTGCTGAATAGTCACCTATTGCTTGAATTGCATTAATAGAAAATAAAATTCCCATTGCTATTATAGCTGAAATGTCAAATGTCATACCAAAATACATTGGAATTGGCAGTTGAATTAGACCTGCATTACTAACAGCAGATAGGTCTATTAACCCAAATGGTATACTAACTAAATACCCTGCTATAATACCAATTAGAATAGAAGATAGTTTTACAAATCCTTTTCCAAAGTGATTTAAAACAGTTACCACAGTTAATGTAAAAAATGCAACAAACCAATTTGTTAGTGAACCATATGTTGGCGATGCAGTTCCTCCTGCCATATAGTTTACTGCAGTAGGATATAATGAAAGTCCAATTGTAAATACTACGGTCCCCGTAATTAATGGTGGGAAAAATTTACGAATCTTACTTACCATCAGACCTACAATAATCGCAATAATCCCCCCTATAAATTGGGCACCTAAAATACCAGCAATTCCAAAGTCACTAACTATAGATTGCATTGATGACAGGTAAAAGAAACTAACACCAATAATAACTGGTAAACCCGAACCTAGTTGTAAAGGCGTATTTCTTGCAATTGGGAATAACTGTAAAAAAGTTGATAAAGCTGCAATAATTAATGCAGTTTGGATAAATATAATCCTATCTGTACTTGATAAATCAGCTACACCTGCTATAATAATCGCTGGGGTAACACACCCTACAATCATAGCCACTACGTGTTGCAGTGCTAAAGGTAAGGCTTGCGAAAATTTTGGTATGCCGTCTAACTCAAAAACCGAGGCCTGCTTTTTGTTTGTGTTTTCCATTGTAAACTTCCTTTCTTTGGATAAGTATAAAATTAAATTTTTTAGGTGTATGTTCATATTTTTTGCATTATTTTATCAATTATATACCTAAATTATTATATGGTGTTCCTTTCTAAAATATACAAGCTAGTCATTTTTCAAGCTTATCTAACCATTTTCTATCTACAATCCACTCCCCCTTTCTTATGTAACCGGGAAATACTTCATATGTTTTATATAAAAAGCTCTTCTAATTTTAAGAAGAGCCTATATGCTATTTTTTCTTTTTCTTATTTGCTATTTCAATATTAATTTTTCTACCCTTAAATTTCTTCTTAGTTAATACATGGATTACTTCGTCCACATATTTTGCAGGAATTTCTAAGAACGAAAATTTATCTAACATATCAATCTTTCCTATTTCTTTTCCTGTTACTGAAGTATTTGTTGCAACCAGTTTAACAAGTCCAGAACTTTCTATTTTATCCTTATTTCCTAAGTTAATAAATAATCTTGAGTAACCTGTGTCACCAGAGCTTCTTTTATTATCAGTGTTTTCAAGATCTGATATATTATATTTTTTAGAAGAGCCTGTAACTATTTTTTTCATAGCTACATTCAGAAATGCAGCTGCAACTTCTGTAGATGTTACATCAAATTCAGTATTTTCGTTTAGTTCTGCAGTTATGTTGTGTATAAACGGTAGATTTTTAGCAGCTTTACCTTGTATAACTTCATTTTTAATTTCATTAACTATAGCGTCAATTTTATTATTTCTAATATCTTCCATAGATGGAGGTGACATTTTAGCAATTTTAGATTTTGTGTATCTTTCTATCTCTCGTAGTTTATAAATTTCTCTGCCAGAAATAAAACTATATGAAATTCCAGTTCTATTCGCTCTGCCCGTTCTTCCTATTCTATGAACGTAGTATTCTTCATCAATTGGTAAATCGTAGTTAAATACTGCGTCAACATCGTCAACGTCTATACCACGAGCTGCCACATCTGTCGCAATTAATATATCAACTATACCTCGTCTAAACTTATTCATAACACTATCTCTATGAATTTGTTTCATGTCTCCATGCAACGCTTCTGCCCTGTAACCTCTAATCATCAAATCTTTACATAAATCATCCACTCGTTTTTTTGTATTACAAAATACTAGCATAAGCTTAAATTGATTTGCATCTATTAGTCTTGCTAACACTTCAGATTTTTTTGTTGGATTTACATCAAGATAGAATTGAGAAATGGTTGATACCGTCACTTGCTTGGCAATGGTATTTATTTTGATAGCATCTGTCTGATACTTATTAGCAATTTCCATAATAGCCTTTGGCATAGTGGCTGAAAAAAGTAAGAATTGTCTTTCGGTTGGAATACTTTCTAAAATTGTGTCAATATCTTCTCTAAATCCCATGTTTAACATCTCATCTGCTTCATCTAATATAAGCATTTTTAATGATGCTAATTTTAATGTTTTTCTTCTCATATGATCCATAACACGACCTGGAGTACCTACTACTATCTGCGGCCTTCTTCTAAGACCAGCCATTTGCTTATCTATTGACTCACCACCATAAATAGGCAAGACTCCAATATCATTTTTATGTGCCGATATTTTCTTTATTTCACCTGATATTTGAACCGCTAGTTCACGTGTTGGGCATAAAATTAGAACCTGTACACTTTCTTCGCTTGTATCGACTGCTTGTATCGCCGGTATAGCAAAAGCACATGTCTTTCCTGTACCTGTTGGTGCTTGTGCAATGATGTCACGCCCTTCAAGTGCTAGTGGAATTGCTTCTTGTTGAATCGGAGTCGTATTAATAAACCCCATGTCTTTTATCGCTTTTTTAATTTCTTTAATAATCTGTAAATCTTCAAACATTTTTGCTCCTATAGTAATTACCTCTCTACTCTATATATTTCGGCTAAAAAATAAGCCCAATAACAATTGTATCCTATCACAATCATTATAAGACTTATGTGGATTCTAAATTTAGTATAATTGTGACACGTCAATAACTTATCTAGCATATCACATTATTTTAATAATAGCAAGACCTATTTTAAAAATCTTTTAATATTTTCGATTTTTTTACTGTATCTCTTTTTTTAATACATCTATTTTGTCAGTTTGCTCCCATGGCAAAGATATGTCTGTTCGTCCAAAATGACCATAAGCTGCAGTTTGCTTATATATAGGTCGCCTTAAGTCTAACATTTTAATTATTCCTTGTGGAGTTAAATCAAAATGCCTATTTACTATCTCTACTAATTTATCATCACTTACTACGCCTGTATTATGTGTATTTACTAGTACTGATACAGGTTTTGCCACGCCTATTGCATATGCTATTTCAATTTCACATTTAGTTGCAAGCCCCGCCGCTACTATGTTTTTAGCAACGTATCTTGCTGCATATGCTCCAGAACGGTCTACTTTTGTTGGGTCTTTTCCAGAAAATGCTCCTCCACCATGGCTTGCGTATCCTCCATAGGTGTCTACAATGATTTTTCTGCCCGTAAGCCCTGCATCTCCTACCGGGCCACCTATTACAAATCTGCCTGTTGGATTGATATAATACTTCGTATTGTCATCCAATAAATTAGCTGGTATTACTTTTTGTATAACTTGCTCTAATATATCTTTTCTAATTTGCTCTTTCAATATATCTGCTGCATGTTGAGTTGATACTACTATTGTGTCTACTCTTATTGGCGTATCTTCATCATATTCAACGCTAACTTGTGCTTTACCATCTGGCCTTAAATAGCTTAGAGTTCCATTTTTTCTAACCTCGCTTAAACGCTTAGTTAATCTATGAGCAATAGATATTGGCATAGGCATAAGCTCTGGTGTTTCAGTGCAAGCGAAGCCAAACATCATTCCCTGATCTCCTGCCCCTGTCATGTTATCTGCATCACCTTCTTTTGCTTCTAATGCCTTATCCACACCCATTGCAATATCCGCAGATTGCTCGTCTAACGATACCAAAACTCCACACGTACTACCATCAAATCCATATTCTGGATTGTTATATCCTATTTCATTAATTGTCTTTCTAGCAATTTTATTAATATCTACATAACAATTAGTCGTTATTTCACCCATTACAAGTACAAGACCTGTTGTTACTGCACTCTCACAAGCTACACGGGCATATATATCTTTTTCATATATCGCATCTAATACCGCATCTGAAATTTGATCAGCAATTTTATCTGGATGTCCTTCAGTAACTGATTCTGATGTAAAGTATCTTTTTGCCATTTTAATTTCCTCTCTATTCTTTAAAAATGTCGTCCTATTTTAACTTATTCGTTCCTCTTACACTAAGATTTTAGTATAAGGGTAGTGTAGCACTCTTATACTAATATGTCAAGCGTATGGTTATACTGTTGGTAATCCACTAATTCCTTTTGCCAAATCCTCATCACTTAAAATCTGATTAACCATCTCACCATTATGGAATTTTTCGTAAGCTGGCATATCAAAATACCCAGTTCCTGTTAAACCAAAGAAAATAGTTTTTTCTTCCCCTGTTTCCTTGCATCTTAATGCCTCATCAATGGCTACTTTAATAGCATGACTACTTTCTGGAGCCGGCAATATTCCTTCTACTCTAGCAAATTGCTCAGCAGCCTCAAAAACTTCAGTTTGTTTTACGGCTATCGCTTTCATATATCCATCTGCATATAATTGAGAAAGCGTGCTGCTCATTCCGTGGTAGCGTAGCCCTCCTGCATGTATTGCTGATGGAATAAATCCGCTACCTAGCGTATACATTTTAGCAAGCGGAGTCACCATGCCAGTATCGCAAAAGTCATATGCATATACTCCACGTGTAAAGCTTGGGCAAGATGCTGGTTCCACAGCAATAAACTCATAATCTGCCTTGCCTCTTAATTTTTCGCCCATAAACGGTGCAATTAAGCCCCCAAGGTTTGAGCCTCCTCCAGCACAGCCGATTATTGTATCTGGTTTTATGCCATACTTGTCCATAGCTACTTTAGCTTCTAATCCAATTATGGATTGATGCAATAATACTTGATTTAATACACTACCTAATACATACTTATATCCTTCTTTTTTAATAGACACTTCAACCGCTTCAGATATTGCACACCCTAAGCTTCCTGTCGTATCTGGATACATCTGTAATATTTTTCTGCCTACTTCTGTTTCCATAGAAGGTGATGGCGTTACTTTTGCCCCATACGTTCTCATAACTTCTCGTCTAAACGGCTTTTGTTCATATGAGCACTTTACCATATACACTATACAATCAAGGTCCAAATATGAGCATGCCATAGAAAGTGCCGTTCCCCATTGGCCAGCTCCTGTTTCTGTTGTCACTCCTTTTAACCCCTGTGCCTTAGCATAATAGGCTTGGGCAATTGCAGAGTTTAATTTATGGCTACCACTTGTGTTATTTCCTTCAAATTTATAATATATCTTAGCTGGTGTATCTAACTTTTTCTCTAGACAATACGCTCTTACTAATGGTGATGGTCTATACATTTTATAGAAGTCTCTAATTTCTTTTGGTATTTCTATATATGGTGTAGTGTCGTTTAGTTCTTGTTTTGCAAGTTCTTCACAAAATATTGCCGATAGTTCATTCAGAGTTAGCGGTTCTTTTGTACCAGGATTTAAAAGAGGTGCAGGTTTATTCTTCATATCTGCTCTTAAATTATACCACTCTTTTGGCATATCCTTTTCTTCTAAATATATTTTGTATGGAATTTCTTTACTATTCACTCTGTATCCTCCTTATTAATTAAACCACCCTATATATAGGGTATGTAAATCATAAACACTATTCCTTTGTAGTAGTTTACTACAAATGGTCAAAAAATAAAAGTGTTTTTTCCTCTTAAGCCAGTTTAATCTAATTTGCATATGTAGTTACATATACTTATTAATGTTTAGTTGATTTTACAACAAAAATCGTGTACACTTATTATAAAAAAATACGGAGGTCTTATGAGTTCTAAAAAAAGATTATTAATTTTATTTATTGTAGCAGCATTACTTGCTGTTCCTAGCAATATAATTATCGCTACGACAGGTAATAAAGTAGCAGGAATTATGGTTGCGGTAGTTTTATTTATTTTATTCACCTCTTTTATGTCATATCGTAATAGATTTTACGTGTATGCCAATAAAGCTAATGAAGCTTTTTCTAAAAAAGAGCATGATAAGGCCTTTGAGCTTTACCAACAAGCCCTTGACGTTAAACATTGCCCTGATTCTATACGTATCGCATTTGCATACAGACTCCTTTATACCCACAACATTAAACAAGCAACTGATCTAATAGATAGTATAGACGAAACAAAGCTTAATAAAGAATCAAGATATTATTATAATTTAACTCAGGCAGGATTATTTTTTCAAGATAACGAACTAGATAAATGTATTACGATATGCCAAGATTTATATGAAAAATCTCCTACAGAAGTGGTTGCAGAAGTTCTAGGCAGAGCCCTTAATGTATCTGAGCAATATGATAAAGCGTTAGAATTTTCATCAGGTGCTATCATTTTATACGCCAATAATGCCATTATAAAAGATAACCTTGCTACTAGTTACTTTTACTCTTACGAAGATGTGAAGGCTCGTAAAATATATAAAGAATTAATTGATGCAAGAGTTAATTTTCCTGAACCATACTACTATTATGCACGTATTGCATACGAAGATAATAGATTTAAAACTGCAATTAAACACTTGCAACTGGCGTTACAAAAAGATGAATCTTTTATGTCAAATCTAACATATGCTGCAATACAAAAACTATTAGACGAAATAACACAACAAGCAGCTCCTAATGACTATACTGATGATACTCCAATAGAAGAAATATCCGACGCTCCAATAGAAGAAATATCTGACGCTCCAATAGAAGAAATAGCCGACGCTCCTGTAGCAGAAATAGCCGACGCTCCTGTAGCAGATACTAATGAAACACCAGTAATAGATTCTATTGATAAGTAAAATAGAAATACCGACCTCCTATTGGTTAGATTTTTTGGTCTAACTTTTAGGGGGTCGGTACAATTAGTTGCATTTTTTAAATAGCGTATACTTAATTTCATTATTATATATCTTAGTAATTATATTATCTATTTTTCCATTAGCAAGGATCATACTTATTTCATAGTCATTGCATATTTTCGCCGCATCTAGCTTGGTTTTTATGCCTCCTGTACCAAACTCATTTGCCTCGCCTATCTCAATATCTTTTATTATACTGTCTACATCTTCAACTAACTCTACTAATTTAGCATCTTTATCTGTCTTAGGATTTTTATTATATAATCCATCTATATCACTAAGTATTATTAATGTATCTGCATTCCAAAGAGTAGCAGTATATGCTGCCAATGTGTCATTGTCTCCTATTTGAAGTTCCTTTATACAAACAGTATCATTTTCATTTATAATAGGGACCACACCCTCATCTATTAACGTAAATAAAGTATTTCTAATATTTAATACTCTACTATCTATAAAAAAATCGTCTCTTGTAAGTAACACTTGGCCAATATGAATATTGTGTTGCTCAAAACACCTCTCATACGAACCCAATAGCCTTACTTGACCTATTGCACATAATGCTTGTTTATAATTAATATCTGATTTTCTACTCCATTTATTAATTGTAGAAATTCCTGCAACTTTTGCTCCAGAACTTACTATAATCACTTCTTTACCTTGTTGTTTTAATTGTGAAACTTGGTTACACAACTCTTCTATAAACTTTTCATTAACAAATCCATCCTTATCAGATAAAGTGTTGCTGCCTACCTTAATCACTATTTTTCGTGAGCTTTCTAGCATACATCTACTCCCTTATCTGCCCAGTGCCAGTTATAATATATTTGTATGAAACTAAATGTTCCAAGCCCACTGGCCCTCTTACTTGCATTTTTTGTGTACTTATTCCCATCTCGGCACCGAAACCGAATTCGCCACCGTCTGTAAACCTTGTTGAAGCATTTATATATACACAAGAAGAATCTATACTATCTACAAATTTATTTGCACTTGTTAAATTATCTGTAACAATACACTCTGAATGATTACTAGAATACTTTTGTATATGCTTTATAGCCTCATCTATATCATCCACTATTTTTATTGCTATTACATAATCTAAAAATTCCGTTGCATAATCTTCATCAGTTGCTATAGTTACATCAATAATTTTTGCTGTTCTCTCGCAACCTCTAAATTCTAGGCATCCTCTTAACTTAAAGTACATTTTGTGCAAGAAGCTGTCTGCTACATCTTTATGCAATAATAAAGTTTCTAGTGCATTGCAAACCGAAGGTCTTTGTAGTTTTCCATTTTGTAATAAATCTAGTGCCATTCCTAAGTTTGCATCTTTATCAACATATAAGTGACAATTTCCTACCCCAGTTTCTATAGTAGGTACAGTTGCATTTTCTACAACCATATTTATTAGCTCTGCCCCTCCTCTAGGTATTACCAAATCAATATACTCGTTTGCCGTAATTATTTGTTTTACAACATCTCTATCGTTATCTTCAATTAACATAACCGCATCTACTGGTACATCTGATTTTGCCAGCCCTTGCTTTATTGCTTTAACCAATGCAATGTTTGAATTTAAAGCAGATGAGCTGCCTCTTAGCAAAATAGCATTTCCCGATTTTATTGCAAGTATTGTTGCATCAATAGTTACATTAGGCCTAGCTTCATATATAATTGCTATAACTCCCATAGGGACGCTTCTTCTTACTATTTGCATTCCATTAGGCATTGTTTGCCCAGATAAATATACTCCCACAGGGTCTTTTAAATCTATTACATCATCTATGCTTTCAGCTAATGCATTTAATCTTTTATGAGTTAAAGTTAATCTATCCAGTAGGCTCCCTTTCATCTTTAGGTGTACACCAGCTTCTAGGTCTTGCATATTGGCTTCAAGAATTTCTTCCGTATTCTCTATAATTGCATTTCTAATTTCTACTAGAGCTTTGTTTTTTTGGTTAGTACTAAGTAATTTTAGCTTATTTGATGCTTCTCTTAAATTTTCCATAACAACCTCCTATAGTTTACCTAATTCTTCACTTCGTTTCACACATGCCAGCAGCCCTTCTTCTATGCATTTGTACAACCCTTCTTGCTCCATAGCATCCAGAGCGGCACTAGTTGTTCCTCCATGTACTTTTATTTTACCTTCTAAGTCTTTAAGGCTTAATTCAGATTTTAATATAGTTTCTGCACTGCCTTTCATAGTTTGTGCAAACAGCCTTCTTGCCACATCTGCCTCAAAGCCCATTTTAATGGCCACATCTTCTACTATTCTTGAAATATAATAAAAATACCCTGGAGCTGACCCGTTAATTGCAACTACTTTACTCATTAAGCTCTCATCTATATATTCAACAACGCCACAACTTCCAAAAAATTCTGCTACTATATTCTTTTCATGATTGGCTACTTTATTAGAATAAGATATTGCAAAGCTTCCTAAGCCTTCTTGTGCTGCAAGCGTTGGCATGCACCTAAATAATTTAAAATCTCCCACATTTTTCGTCAACCAGTCTAATGTAATACCTGCTACCAAAGAAATAATTACATTATCTTTGGCTAACTTCAGTTCATCTGTTATGCTACGTATGATTTGCGGGGTAACAGCTATTACAACTACATCACTATTTTGTGTAAGTTCTTCTATGCTATTATAAGTATTGTATCCTTGATTGCTATAAGTTGTCAATATATTTTTATCTATATCAAAAATGCCTATATCGTGATTTTTAAACTCTCCTCCTTTATTAATCCCTGTTAATATCGCTCGTACAATATTACCTCCACCAATAAAACCAAATCTCATACAAATAACTCCTTTCCATGCAAAAAATATGTCTATACAAAAAATATGGGATAGACTTGCGTTTTAAACCCAATATCTAATCCCTATTATATTATTACTCTTCATCGTCGTCTTCGTATTCATCATCATCTTCATAATCGTCGTAGTCGTCATCTTCTTCTGGATCTATAGTAACCACTTCTTTAGTAAGTTTAAGATTTGGAGCTTCTATAGCTGCAACACAAACTTTTTTTACCGGAATTCTAATCCCTTTATTTAACCCAACTTCTAGTACAAAAATGTCGTTTATTATATCCACCACTTTTCCATACATACCACTGATTAAAAGTACGTTATCACCTACTTTTACACTGTTTTGCATATCTTCAATTTGCTTATCTTGCTTCTTTTTTGGACGGACAATTAATAACCACATAACTCCAAATAAAAACAAAACATATGCTATAACACCCATTAACTCCATACTGCTGAACACTCCTTTTAGTTTGTCTTTTTATAATGTTGACTTAAACCCCTCTAGTCTACTCTTTTTATACTTTGCAAATGTATTATTACGGATATTTTTTCTAATTTCTATCATTAGATTATTGTAATAATGCAAGTTATGAATTACGCATAACCTCATACCCAGCATCTCTTTTGCCTTAAGCAAATGTCGTATATATGCACGAGAGTATCTCTCACATGTGCTGCAACTACATTCATCTGATATAGGGGATAGATCTTTTTCGTGTATTTTGTTAAATAAATTCAACTTACCAGCATTTGTATACACATGCCCATGCCGCCCATTTCTTGCAGGTAAAACACAGTCAAAAAAGTCAACTCCTCTTTCCACTGCTTCTAAAATATTTTCCGGTGTTCCAACACCCATTAAATAAGTTGGCTTATTTTGTGGTAAGTGCGGTATCACATTATCTAGTATATAATACATCTCTTGATGCGTTTCTCCTACCGCAAGCCCTCCTATTGCATAGCCTGCAAGGTCAAATTCTGCAATTTCTTTTGCATGTGATATCCTTATATCCGCAAGTACACCTCCTTGGTTAATTCCAAACAGTAGCTGTTTTTTATTAATCGTATCGTCTTGCTGATTTAATTCATTCATCTTATCTACGCATCTTTTAAGCCATCTTGTTGTACGTGCTATTGAAGGTAATATATACTCTCTATCTGATAGTGCTGGTGGACACTCATCAAATGCCATAGCAATTGTAGAGCCTAAATTTGACTGAATTTTCATACTTTCTTCAGGCCCCATAAATATCTTTTTGCCATCAATATGCGAAGAAAAATAAACTCCTTCTTCTTTGATTTTTCGCCTATGAGCTAGGGAAAAAACTTGAAATCCTCCAGAATCAGTTAATATAGGCTTATCCCATACCATAAATTTATGCAAACCGCCTAACTCTTTAATCACATCATCTCCTGGGCGCAAGTGCAAATGATACGTATTTGAAAGAGCAACTTGCGTCTTTATATCGTATAAATCAACAGTAGATAACCCACCTTTAATTGCAGCAACCGTTGCAACATTCATAAAACATGGAGTTTCGATAATACCATGAACTGTGCATAGCCTTGCCGATTTAGCTCTACCTTCCATGCTTAATATTTCATACATTTAATAAACTCCATTTCTTTTGTATTTACTCTTATATTACACACAAAACCTATTATAGTCAAGTAGTGTATAACGAAATTACTCGCTATAATAAACTTCTTTTAGCTTTTTTAAAAGATAGCTGTGCTTTATTTGGTTTGCTTTATATGCGTAAGTATAATAATCTAATAATTCAGGCTCTATTGTATTTTCAAAATTGTGTAACGTAGCTGCCAATTCATCTTGAACTTTTTCCACTTCTCTTGATAGTATATCTTCTTCATGTTTTTTCTTTAACGCTTTTTTGCATTTCTTTGTTAGCATTAATTTCCGTTACCATATCTTTTCTCAAGTTTTATAATATTTTTAGTTTTTTGGTAACGTTCCTCCTCTCCATTTTTAAATTAATAAAATCTATTTTTAGGAGTATAGCCTTATAACGCTATTTTAATACATAATCATTAATTATTAATACTTTTCTTTATTTATTTAGTATATTGTGTTATAATATAGATATATATTTGCAAAATTTATATAATATTATTTAGAAAAGGAGTATATTATGACAAAGAAATCTCTCGGGAAACAAATTAGAATTACATTTAGTTTTGTAATAATTTTCATCTTATTTCTCAATACCCTATGTCGTGTATTTTTAGTAATACATGAACAAGTTGATAACGCACAGGATACCGTCTTACATAATGCACAGTTTGGAGTAGAGCTTATTAACGCAGATATGTTAGAAAAATCTTCTATAATAAGGGCTCTTTCATTACAATTTAGTGGTGGGTTAGAAAAAGGCTCTATATCATCTGAATCATTGCTAAGTTATTTAAAAGTGCAAGCATCAAATCACCCAACTATAGAAGCTATGTATTTTGCAGCACCAGAGTTAGGATTTTTACACTCAGACGATTGGACTCCGCCTGCTGATTATGATTTTACTACTCGTGAGTGGTATATGGGAGCCATAGCTTCTGATGATGTATATATTGCAGCACCTTATATAGACGCAATAACAGGTGATCCTGTTGTTTCAGTATCAAAAAGAACTATAGGGTCTAATAATCAAACTTTAGGTGTTTTAGCAGTAGATATAAAACTATCAATGGTTCAGGATTTGTTACGTGTATTGGAAAAAGATGATGGGGAATGTGTCTTTTTAATCCAAGATAATGGCAACCTAGTAACGCATCCAAACAATGCTTACATGTCTAATTCGGACAGTCTCTCTCATGTATCCATAGTAACTGATTCATATAATGAGTTATTAAACTTAGGTGAGACAGATGTTGCTAGGCTTCAATTTACAGATGGGAATAATTTTTATACCGCTAATCTACCTATAGGAGATACTATTTTTAATGTAGTAGCAGCTTATCCGGCAAGCTATGTTTTTAGTGCAATAATGTCTGAGATATGGATTTCTATAGTAATGATGTTTATTAGCTGTATTGTAGTGTATATTATCATAGAAGTTATAGTTAAAAGATGGATTTCTCCACTTGAAAGCGTGGTAAATACCCTAGACGAAATTAAACATGGTAACCTTAACGTAAATACCGCACATATTCATACACCAAATAAAGAATTAGATAGTTTGGTATCTTCATTACAAGTTGTATCATCTTCTATAACATCTTATATACAAGAAATAGATAGTATACTAAATTCTTTTTCAAACGGAGATTTTACTCCACAGCCTAAACAAAACTATATCGGCGATTTTGGTCAAATTAAAGTATCTTTACTTAACATATCTGAGCAACTAAGAACGTTGATATCAAATATTAAAAGGTCTATTAATGAAGTTGGGGCACTTTCAAAACAAATTGCTTCATCTGCAACAGATTTATCTGAATTAACTATTAATCAAACTAATCTTATAGTTGATTTTAAATCAGATACAGTTAAAGTAACCGAAGATATAATTGATATAATTGGAGATATTGATAATAGTTATAAAATTGCACAGAATATGTCAGATAAAGTTAAAGACGGTAAAGAAATCGGTCAAAACTTAACTGTATCAATGCAAGCTATCAGCAGTTCGACAAAAGACATGGCAAATGTAATTAAATCTATTGAAGACATTGCCACTCAAACAAATCTATTAGCACTAAATGCATCTATAGAAGCAGCTCGTGCAGGCGAACTTGGCAAAGGCTTTGCAATTGTTGCCGGCGAAGTTCGAGATCTTTCACATAAAACTGCTGAGATAGTTAGCAATATCTATAATATGATAAATGATAATCTTGCAAATTTAGAACAAGGCGAACAAATGGTATCTCTTACAATGAACGCATTAGATATTATTGCCACGGCAAGTGATAATACCTGTAATGTTTCTAAACAAGTATCAGAAAATGCAACCAACCAGAAAGATGCATTAAACAGAGTTATTACTAGTATAGAAAAATTAGAAAATGAAATGTCTAATAACAATGCTATTTCTCAAGAAAATGTGGCTATGAGCCAAGAATTTGAAGCACAACTTGATATTTTACGCACCAATTTAGATGAATTTACAATGTAATTTTAAAAAGTGTCCGACTTAATTATCGGACACTTTTTAACGTTCAAATACAATTAGCCTTTTATACGTAAAGATAGGGGCTGCCATACTAATTTTCTATTTTAGCGTGGTAGCCCCTTAAGTCTTTATTTTATTTTAAACTGTTTCATCAATTCTTCTAAATGTGCTGCTTGAGCTGCTAACTCTTCACTAATTGCTGTACTTTCTTGTGCAGAAGATGCATTCTCTGTTACCCCAATAGAAATTTGTTTAATCTTTTTAACCAATTCATCTATACTCTCTTTTTGCGTATCACTCATTGCTAATAAATCTTGGGAAATTTCTACCGTTTGGTCTATAGTACTAGAAACTTCAATTAATGAAGTCGATGTTCTATTTGCAATTTCTTGCCCTTCGGCAACATCTTCTAGGCTTAATTTAATAATCTCATCAATTTGCTTAACTGTATCACTGCTGCGAATTGCAAGATCACGAATTTCATTTGCCACCACTGCAAATCCTTTACCAGATTCACCTGCCCTTGCTGCCTCAATTGATGCATTTAAAGCTAACAGATTTGTTTGCGATGTAATGCCTTCAATAATACTTAATACTGACGAAATAGTATTACTTGATTCTGTAATCTTTTTCATAGCTACTAACATATCGTCCATCGCTTCTTTACCAGATAAAGCGGTTTGTTTTGCCATAATACCCGCCTTAGTGTTTTCACTTACTTTAGTATTAATATCATTAATAGCTAGTGCCATGCTTTCTGTGGTTTCCACAAAATCACTAATTAATTCTGTTTGAGTTGCACTGCCTTCTGATAAAACTGTAGCTGATGTAGCAATTTCACCAGATTGAGCGGTTACTGCTTGTGCAGAAGAATTTATTTTTACTAAAGTATCTCTAAGCATTGCAGAAATATTCAGCATAGAAGTTTTGATAGTTGCAAAATCTCCATTATACTTACTTTGTACTTTATTATCAATAACAAAATCTCCATTTGCCATTTGCATTAATATGGTCTCAATCTCTTTTACAATCTGGCTCAAAGAAGTCCCCATAGAATTAAATCTATTTATAATCATTCCTATATCATCATTATATGGTGCAGATACATTAATAGATAAATTTCCTTGTTCAATATCATTAGTTGCCCTTGTTAATATTGATAGTGGTTGCAAATATTTTCTTAAGAAATAAATTATTAACCCTGATGAAACTCCTAGCATTAATATTGCTAATATAGCACTTATTATAATTGAGTTAACTGAATCTGAATAAAAATCAGTTGTTTCAACAGCAACATGAGCCCACCAAGTTGAGCCTATTGCATTGATCGGATATAAAAATCTTTCATGATATTCTCCTGCTAGGGCTTCAGTTTTAATAGTAAAGTTTTGCCCCTTTATTGCTTGCTCAAAAACTCTATTTACGTCATTAGGAATTACAATATTAGAAATATGCATTCCTATTTTATCTTTAGTCGCCGAATTAAATACTATATCAAAATTATCTGTTAATATTGCAGAAAACAATGACGGATATTCCTCATCATATACCGAAGTATCTTCAAATTCAGATAATAATA
>MDJN01000196.1 GCA_001995005.1 Candidatus Parepulonipiscium sp. PG-Nun2H_MBin03
ATACCCTCATCATCTGTAACATATACCATTCCATATGAGTCAAAGCTTATTCTACTCATTCCTACACCGTCTTCAAAAGTAATAGCCTCTCCGTCCGTAGACAATACCGGATATCCTTCTGCTGTTACCAAGGCTAGCGTGCCATCAGAAGTTTGTGCTAAGCTAAAATTACCGTCCCTTGTATATACAGTTTCTTCTTCGCTAAGGGAGACGGCAAAAAAACCATTTCCGATTAAAGCTAAGTCATGCGGATTACCAGTCTCTACTAATGTACCTTGTGCAAAATTCCTACTAATACTTCCCACTCGCACACCGTGACCTACCTGCATTGGCGTAGGGTTGTTTGACTCTGCTGCTTGCTCTTCTGATTGTAGACTTTGATATAATAGTGATTTAAAGTTTACATTTTCTTGTTTATATGCAACTGTATTTACGTTTGCTAAGTTATTTGATATCGTGTCAACTTGTGCTTGTTGAGAAGTCATTCCCGACGCTGCTGTCCAAAGGGATCTCATCATAGTATTATCTCTCCTTTATAAAAAAATATACATTACGCTTTACCCACTTCATTTACTGCCTTATTCAGCAGTTCATCGTGTACTTGAACCATTCTTTGACTTGCCTCATATATTCTTGAAACAGTAATCATATCTACCATAGCAGTTACAGGATTTACATTTGAGCTTTCTAAATATCCTTGTAATACTGTCGCTGTACTAGCTATAGTGTCTCCTTGTGCTTCATATAAGTTATCCGCACCTTTAATTAACATCTGCGGGTCTTCAACATTTACAATAGATAAAGTATCCACAATTTCATCTCCAACCTGTATTTGTCCATCTTGTCTTATATACATAGGAGATCCACTTTCAAAAAAATCTGCTCCCAAATTTATTGGGCCATCTTCTCCCATTACACCATACCCTTCTTTTGTTACCAATGCACCTGTTTGATCAATAGAAAAACCCCCGTCCCTAGTCAACCTAACCCCTGCATCTGTCTCCACTTGAAAAAATCCATCTCCTTGTAAAGCTAAGTTATTATTATGGTCAGTTTTTATCAAAGAACCTTGCATATAATGTGTGTATACATCACTTATTTTAGCTCCATAAGTCATACTTCCAATATCTACTAACTGAAAAGGTGAATCTTGCGGACCGTATAGTCTTTTCATCAACACTTCATCAAACGATTCTGCCACTGCTACATCTTTTTTATATGCTGTAGTATTTACATTAGCTAGGTCATTAGAAATCAAGTCCATTCTTGTAGTTTGTACCAACATTCCTGTAGCCGCAGTATATAATCCTCTTACCATTTAAATTTTTCCTTTCTTAATTTTTGGTTCTTTATCAAAGGCGTGCATTGCAAATAATCCCGTGCCTATCGCCACGCACTTTACGGGTTCAGTGGCAATATTCGCTGCAATGCCTAATCTTTCATATATTAATTTATCCAGTCCGTATAGCAAGCTGCCTCCTCCAGTTAATATCATGCCCTTTTCTAATATATCGGCAATAAGTTCTGGTGGCGTTAGTTCTAATACATTATAAATTGTCTGTATTATACTATCAACTATTTCAGAAATACTTTGTGTAATCTCTGTAGAAGTTATTTCTATGCGTTTAGGTAAGCCGTCTACAATGTTTACTCCTTTAATTTCCATAGTTGTAGGCTGATTTCTATCTAGGGCACCTCCAATTTCAATTTTTATATTTTCCGCCGTAACCTCACCTATCGCTAAATTATAAGTTTTTCTTATATAAACTATGATAGCATCGTCAAAATTATCTCCTGCTATCCTTAATGAACTATTTATAACCTCTCCACTTAAAGAGATAACTGCTATATCTGAAGTCCCACCTCCTATATCCACTACCATATTTCCATACGGTTGTCTAACATCTAACTGTGCACCAATAGCAGCCGCTAGAGGTTCTGTTATAATTTTGACTCTCCTAGCTCCTGACTGCCTTGTCGCATTTTCAACAGCTCTTTTTTCAATTTCAGTAATACCGCTAGGTACACAAACCGCTATGCGAGGTTTAATTAAACGTTTTCCTATAGCTTTTTTTATAAAATGTTTTAACATGATTTCTGTTACATCATAATCGGATATAACTCCTTGACGTAGGGGACGAATAATTTTTATATTTCTCGGTGCTTTTCCTCTCATTTTATGCGCTTCTTCACCTATAGCGAGTACTGAACCTGTAAATTCATTCATTGCTACTACTGATGGTTCTTGAAGAACAATGCCTTTTTTATCATTATATACAAGAACTGAGGTTGTTCCTAAATCAATTCCTATACCACTTCCTTTAAAAAACACATTTTTTCTCCTTCCTATTAGTTTATTTGGATATGGCTTTATTATACAGGATAAGAGGATTTTTTTCAAAAGAAAATTATGTAATTTTGGAAAAAAAAAGACCTTTTTACAAAGGCCTTGATTTTTACAACTATCTTACTGTAAGCTACTCCTACCTATTAGCGGCGGGAAAATTCTTGTTAAATCTAATCTATAGTTACAAAAGTTTCTGGATTAACTACTTCTCCATCACGAGTAACTTGAAGATAAATATTGCTCTCTTCTGCTATAAATGGTCCTGTTGGCGTACCTACTTTTCCTATTACATCACCAATTTGTACAGTTTGTCCAATTAGAGATTCATCAGCTTGTCCGTTTTGGAACCCATATATACTTTGGATACCATTACCATGGTCTATTACCATCATAGAACCTATGTTACCAACATTTACTGTAGTGTCAAAGCTTAAAAAGTCAGACGTTACCTCTACCACAACACCATCTGCAACTGCCACTACTTCTGTACCAACTTCTGCACCAACACAAATTCCTTGTGTACGCATAGTTTGGTTTAAGCCTTGGCTAATCCAAGCTGATGTATTATCGTCTGTATAAGGTACGACTACCTCTCCTACTACTGGTAGCTGGAACATATCTCCTTCGCTAAACTGAGGTACTTCTGGAGTTATAGGCTCTGTTGTCACAGGCTCTTCTACTATTTGCTCTTCTTCAGCTGGCTCTGCCACTTGCTCTACTGGTAAGTTTTCAGATGGTTGTATATCTTCGCCAACTGTTGTTGATAAAGCTTGTTCAGTGGGTTCAACTATTTCAGTGCTATCTTCTTCAATAGCTGGTATTTCAGATGTAGAAGATACTGCATCTTTAATTATCTCATCGTCATCTACAAATGTTTGTGTTATATCATCTGGCACATATATTTGTATATCATCTGATGGTATATCATCAACTATCGTAACATTTTGTCCACCCACTGCCTGCCCTACATCATATGGAATTTCTTCTTGTTCAGCTTGCGGTATTGTAAATACTGCTATTATTGCACCAATACTTACTACGGCTACTGATAGATAAAAACCATATTTTTTAAAGAATTCTTGTATTTTTTCGTTTTTCATTCTTTACACCTCCAACGACTAGATTATCGCCAGAGTACTAAAATTTTATACATTTATTGGGAAAAATTTTTAATATTTATATCCGTATAATAGTATTCTAATATTTCTTTATATGTACTGCCCAATTTTGCATATTCACTTGCTCCATTTTGGCTAAGTCCTACGCCTATTCCATCCCCTGTTACGCTAAAAGTTAGTGTATTATTTTTTACTGAAATCTCTACACAACTTGATGGTAAGTTAAATGCACTTTTAAAGCTTTCCTCATCTAATAATGCACTTCCAAATTGAATTTGTTTTATATACCCACTCTTATCTACTTCAACTACCTGAATTTGTTTATCTAAATACTGCCCATTAATTACTATATCACTAACATATGATTTAAGTATTTGAACCACTTCCTCAACTTCATATTCTATAGTAGTAATAATTTTATCATCTGCCATACTTTCAACAGCTTGTAAGTACGGTACCTCAATCCCATAAGCTGACAGTGCACTGCGAGTTGAACCAGAGCTTGCAACGTGGTAAACCGGCTCTATTAATTCATCTCCATAATATATTACATGCTCTTGCGTATCTTCTATAGCTTGCGCATATATATTATATATTTCATTATAGTTAGTTTGCCAAATCTCTTGCATAGCACTTGTAGTCAAAGGAACCAATTCAACATTTGTGCTTAACCCAGTTTGCCTCCTTAATAGATACGTTCTTATCATTACAGCGTTAGCTTTTATCAGTTCTTCATGTTCTGTATGGCTTACTTCCTTTGCAAGTATTCCTATCATTTGTTCTTTAAAATAATTATTCTCTTCTACTATTTCCACCACATTCTGACTTACAGCATGTACCATATTTTTATCATGGTATCCCCCCGAAAATATAATTACACTTGGAATTACAAGTACACTGCCTAATAATATTAAGATATATGATATAATTTTTTGCATCTCACTCCCCACCTTTTTTTGCACAATAAAAAACATCCACACTAAGTATGAATGTTTTATAATATATGAATTGTCCAAGCGATTTATTACTACATGCCAAGATTTACTAATATATCACATATATAGTCATAATCTGCTATAGCAGTTGGATTATGAATACCACTTATTACACCTAATGAATATGCTTTTGAAACATTTTCACTATACTGAGCGCTGACATCTTCAAATGTTCTACTAGATGCTTGCACCCTATAACCCATTTTCAATTCATAAAGTTTTATCAACCCGCTTACCGCTTCTTCACGTGTTACCATTCCATCTGTTGAAGAAGTGTATATTCCAGAGTTACTAGCTTGATTTTGCTTATCAGCACTTATAGTTGCATCTAAATCTATTGCTTGTTGATTAAATGCAATACCTAATGCCAGATTAACAAATTGTTGCGAACCTACTAACGTATTACCAAAATATTTCGTACCGATTTGGCTTATTCCATATCTTTCTGATACATCAGATAAGTTTATTGGCATATCTTGTAGCTGAGCATAACTTTGACTGTAATATAAAGTATTTATCCCTAACATACTTGTGTCATATTGCAGATAAGCTTGCTCACTTGTCTCAAACATATCATGTGATACAGTTGACCAGCTTGCCGTAGTTGGATTATATATATGCATCTTTAAGTCGTCTACCTTAGTGCTATCATCCACCTTAAAGTTAACATGCATATCTTCTTCCAAAACTATCAGCGAGTCATAAATTCTAGACGTACTACTGATACCAACGCTTACTTGTTCAGCACTGTAAAATCTAAGTGGATATTCTTTTGTTATATCCTCCATATCATAGTTTGTTACAGTTCTAAAGCTCATTACTAAGTTATCTTTACTAGTTGTTAAACTAGTATACTGTTCTACTGCAGCAGGTTTTATTTCGTATTCTGCTATATTTGTTATAACTTCTAACTTCATATTTTTATTATCAAGTGTTGTTATAACTGACATAGGAATGCTTACATTACGTAATACTGTATCAACTTTACCATTATATAAGCTCACATCTATTACTAGCCTTGATGCATTTGTATTAAGTAAATTTGATATTATCCCTTCTGCATTTTCAATAGTATAGTTCCATACCCCATTTTCATAAGTTTCAGTATAATCTTCTACATATACTATTACATTGTCTGGGTCTCCCCCATTATATTCATCATCTGATACACTAGTAAAAATTCTAATCCAAGTTGTGTTATCAGACTCTCTTTGAATTTCTCTGTCACTTTCTGCATCCGTTACTGTTAAAACAGTTTTTACTTGTGCATAATATGGTGTATTAGGCTTTAAGCCAGAAAACTGTACTATATTTTTTGCAAGTATCGTCGCACCACTCCCAGCGTCTCCACCAGCATCTGTTGTAGTAACTACTGTGCTATCTAAAAATTCCACATTATCCGCAAATTCTAACACATATGAATAACTTTTAGTTACGCTTCCGTCAACAATAGTACCTAAATCATCTGGAACTTTTGTCCATTCCACAATTATAGTATCTTTTGTTACAGAGTCAGTTTCAATTCCTATTTCAAGTAAACTTAAACTTGCCGCCTGACCAAATCCTGTCGGTGCGTCTGGGTCTCCAATCTCATCTGTTTTGGCATAAACTGGGTTACTCCAATCTGATTCTTTAACCCCCACTTTCTGCCTAGCTTTTAACCATACATTATAATACGTATCTGGGAACAACCCTCGTATTGTAATATATGCCGTATCACCGTCTGGTATATAATACTCAGATGTCGCATCATCAGATATTGTAAAATCCCATACGGTCGCAGTAGTTGGTTCATCCAATCTGCTGTAAACTATATCATATTCAAAAGCAGCATTATACTTAAAAGATACTTCTATACTTGTATCTGTTACGCCTTCCAATGCCAAATATGGTACAGTCGGTGTTTCTTCTTCTGTCACAAAATCGGTTAAAGTATTAAATATTACATAACTTGGATATGACTGTACTAATTTTGTGCCATCGTCTAATATTCTATATGCACGTATCATGCTAATATAAGAAGTATTAGGCTTTAAGCCATTTACAGTTTGGTCCATCCAAGAAAGACCTCTCTCATCCACATATTCATTTGCAGATGACACATATTCCCAGTTTTGGTTAAAGTCATCATCACTCGCCATGCCTATATTGTCAAATAGCCACTCTTCTAGCGGAGTTCCTTGTAAATATAAATTTTGCATAACGTCGTATTCTAATGTTTTCATTTCATAATAGATATTTGACCCTAGCGTTAATTGTCTATCTATAAAGTTATTATCATACCCTGATACATTTTCTTTAACATACTCTAAGTCTGCTTCTATAATAAGCTCTACCGCTTCTGTATTTACTCCATCCATAGCTTGATAGTATAAAAATGGTGACACTACATCTGTTAAATATACTTTAGAGTTCCAATATTGAGATAATAGCTGTTGTTTTTCATCTGCATTTGCATACAACGTGTCTGGGTCTTTTGCGATTATTTCGTACCAGTTGTCACGCCATATAATATCTGCACTAGTTGTAGTTAAACTATCAGGTTTTACTTTAAGTGGTGGCTTACCTAATACTGGTGGAGTAAAGATTTCTCCATTAGGCCCTATAGTAATTGCCACAACAGTCGGCTCTGAATAAATATAGTTTCCGCCATCTCTTTGCTTTGCTACTATCTGAATATAATAAGTTTTATTTGATTGTAACATCTGTGCAGTACCTGCTGAATCATAATATCTGGCTAATGTAGTTTTAAAACCAATAACGGAATTAACTTCATTTTTAATAAGTGCAGTGTTATCTGCTGAAGATATCTCCACATTTGCATATAACGCATTTATTCCTGCTTCCGTTAAGGTAGTATCTAGCATACTTTTCTCTTCTGTTACCCAAATATCGTAGTATAAATCGTAGTTAACTTGTTCTACTTCATCAACCGTTGTTGTTGGAGCATCCCAAACTAATTGTATTTCAACTGGCAAAGTGTTAATAACAGTAAAAGTACGGTCAATAAAGTCAGCATCCGTAAAAACTGCCGTATCATATTTTACTGTATAGTCTGATGCATCCCCTGTATTTGTTTGGTCCCACGCATCTGGTACTTGAGGTGAATGCGGTTTATCCTGCACTGAAAATGGCACATAAACATATTCGTTACTGCAAGGCCAAGTGGTATAATCCGCTGCATCTCCTAATACTTCCCCTTCGGCCGTTTGAAATTTAAAATAAACTATAAAATTGGTTGTTACATCTGGTTCAAACATCTCGTAATATCCGACTAATCCAGTATTTCCATATAATGTAATTACATCATAGGTATCCCCGCCACTTCCGATAGGTTCTGCGATTATTCTTGTTTCCACCAAGTTGTATGCACCAGCTTCAATAGCATCTTCTATTTCCCACTCAAGTCTAATTTGGTTACTACCAATGTTATATACTTTTAAAGGTATTTCTGTCATAACACTTACAATTTTATGGTCTTGAGTTGATGGGTCAGCGTCTAATTTTCCATATAAATAGTGCGTAGATGGAATCATAGGTCTTACTTGTAATGAATATATCAGACCTGGTGAAATACCAGATGTGATATTATATTTAACACGTTCTCTACCTGTTGACTCATCTATATATATTTGGTCTTCTAGTATTGATGAACCTGCCAATATTCTTGTAGATGTACTATCTTCTGGAAATTCCCCATCTGCTGACGGTCCTTGCATATACATTATTTCGTAGTTAATGTTTGGTATATATTCAAATGTAATTTCTATACCCCCATCTGATGTAGATGTAGCCTCAGTATCAAACTGAGTTACAAAATATTTATACTCAGGAGTCGATGATATTACATATGAAGTACCTTGGTCAACGTTAACTTGTTGCGTACGTTTTGCCACAAGTTCAATTTCGTAAAAAATACCATTTAATAGCAGGTCACCTATTTCCACTTCATATTGTGCCCCTGCCTTTACAGCGTTATAGTCTACCCCGTTGATATCTCCGACTGAACCTTCTATGTTATTAGGTGTAATAGTATATTTATCTGCTAAATCCGGTTCTGTCCATCTTACTGATACATTTGGTTCTATTCTAGTTGTAGTTTGCAATGTAGTATGCCCCACAGCTACTTGTATGTTTGTTGGCGGATCTTGTGTATTGGCAAAAAGATTTGTTGGCAATAGTGATAGTGTCATAATTGCTGCCATACCAAATGCTGCTATTTTTTTCATTATATTCCCCCTTATCAAAAGAGGTGGATATAATCCACCTCGTTAACTTATATTTCGACTAAAAAGTCTATTACTTTAGTAATTGTTACTTTACAATATTTACCATAATGTCAATTACTTCGCTTACTTTAAGTGGTTGCGATGGATATACTTGAGCGTCTACTGTTTGCACAAATCCTAACTGCACTCCCGCATAAACATATTCTCTATATATTGGTGTAAATGCTCCTATATTTGTAACTGATTGTCTGTCTGTTATAACAATTTGTGATACACTTCTATAGGTAACTTTTTCATACAATTGCATTAATACAAATATCGCTTCGTCTTGTCTTATGCCACTGTTTAAATTAGCACTCGTTATGCCTTGCAGCCCACTATTTTGTAAATACAATACAGAGTTCACACCGTCTGGAGCATTTAGTACTTTTGCTACAGCATCATAAACTTGTTGTTTAGTAGCAGTTTGTTCAAGCCCTGTTGTTAAGTTGAAAATCTCGCCTAACCCGTATTTATTTATTATGCTACTTCCCGCTATAGTTGGTATCTCAAAATCTACTACTAAAGTACCGCTAAATGCATATGAACCCATATCTTCTATTTCTAATGCATATCCAGATGGTAATTGGAATGAGAATATACTTTTCCACCCATCATTATAGTAATATGCAACAATGTTAGAACCTGTTATAGATGTTTCTAATAACATTTTATTGCTAACACTAATTATTCTCTCAGTGCCTTGAATTGCATATTCAAGAATTTCTTTAGCATCACTTTGGTGTTCTAATGATATTTCATATACTATCTCTGCCACCAATTCTTCTAATTCTGTGTTGTCTAAATCCGCATTTTCTATCTCTATACGCAGTTCATCTTCTGCTTCTACTCTGCCTAGCGTAATTAATTCACTCATTCTTTGTTCTATATCAATTTCTATAAATACATCTTCAGTTTTTAATTCTACAACTTCAAGTCCTACTACAAATTCTTGCGTAAGAGCTGGTTGATAATTTACATTATCAATCTTTTGAGTATCTAAAGAAAGTCTAATATAATAATCATCTAACGTCCCTGCCGCAGTTGCTGACATAACCTTATTAACTTCTTTTATAGCAGAGTTAATAGTGTTTGGTCTAATTGTTAAGGTAAATTCATCAATTTCCACTTGAATCATAGTATTATTCTCATTTGCTGTCTCAAATGTGCTGGCTGGAAAATAGTAATCTAAACTATTTGTTCCACCTTCTAACTTATAAACATCATTTATAACTAATTCACTTTTTAGATAGCTGTTTTTGTACTTATATACTGCTGAATTGTTAGTTTGTTTTATTATCCAATAAGGGCTGTTTGATAAATCTGCTGTTAAATCATCATATAAATCTAACATTTCCTCTAATTTTGCCTTATTGTTTTCGTCTGTTTCATCTAAATCTGTTCTATATACTAATGTATCTGAGTATCCTGAGCGTGGTCTTTCCTCTCCCTCATCTACTTCTGTTACATAGTCTACTACTCTAATTTTAATGTCATAACGACTATTAGAATTAAGGTTTTCAATTTTATAAACATAATATTGATATCCCATTGGGGTCGTATTTGGTACTGTAACTGGTATCATTGGTGTTACAGTATACTTACTGTCTTCTCCTGCTAAGATATAATCTGAATCATCCTCACCTTTTACAATAAATTCAAAATCATAATCAGTTGGAATTTCTGCATCTTCAGGTATTGGTCCCAAAAAGCTTATTACAACTTCAGAAGTTGGGTCATAATAATAATCCGAAACTTTTTCAGCACTAAGGTTTATAGGCTTTGCAAGCGGAGACGTTGTTACAGGTATGTTTATCCACTCAGAACTTACTGGAACCCCGTCTACTATTACTACAGTTCTTACATAATAGTAATAAACTTTATTTGGTATTAAAGTTATATCTGTTAATTGCAGTGCCGCACTGTATTGCATAGGATCCAAAGTTTCTCCGTCTAGATTTTCTGCTGTATAAGTGCGAACTAGTTGCTCTCTTGTATCAAATCCTATTATAGTATTCTCTTCAGATATTATCTCACTTAACGATAGTGACGAATCTAATAAAGTAACATCTGCTTGACCGTCAGTTGAACGAATTAATTCATAAAACATCTCATATTCAGTTGAATAAACTGGTGCTTCCCAGCCTAATTTAACTGCTGTTTGAGACGGGATATTATCGTCTTCAACTATCCAGATATCTCCAGGTGCTGGTGGTTTTTGCTCATCTGGCGTTGGTGGTTTTGGGTCTGTATGAGTTGTAAATGTTAATTCTTTTGAAATTCCAGAGTAATGAGGATCAACACTTGAATCTCCACTTTCTATTTTTACTCTAATCTTTACATAATACGTTTGATTTTCATCTAAACCAGTTATATCTACCACTGGCCATACAGAGCTAGACGCTACGTTAACATCATCCACGTACTCAATCTTTACGGTTTCTCCAGCACGAATTTCGTCTATAAACGTCTCCCCTGTAGAAGAGGTTTGCGTCACATCTGCTGTTAAAGTTCCAATGCTGAGACTATTGTTTCTTTCCACTACTAAATTAGTATCTGGATTAAAATTATTTTCTGTTGCTGCAGTGTTTGCACTTGGTTCTGCTTGTTGATATAAAAATACTTCATAAGTTCTAAGATTTTTGTTTTCTACCCCATTCATAGTTGCAAAATCCCAGTGAACAGGTTCTAGCATAAGGTCAATATAATCTCTTATATCCACAACATTAAAACTTATTTGGTTTATTCCTTGTTCTAAATATTCTGTATGAGATATACTTGATACTATCGGTAGTATCTCTTCTTTTGGGTTAAATGTTAAAGAATACATATTAGATTCATTACTAATTTGTAACTTCTTTTCTTCTGTACCATCATTATTATTATCATAGTCAAACACGGCTCTAATTGTTACATAATAAGTTGATGGTATCTCATATGCCACGTCTGGTTTTTCTTCTACTATACCTGAATCTTTATCAATATAGTCAACATCTTCAAGGTATCCATCTGGGAATGTTAATAATCGGTTTATTTTATTATCATTGCCATTGTATAAATATGATTTTATCTCAATATCTTCCATAGTAAAGCTACCATCCACTTCACTATATACACCTTGCTTAATGTCATTTCCATTATCATCTACGCCGACTTTTGTACCCGCTTCCCCTAAGTATGGATTTAACTCAATCACTTGGCTTTCTGGGTCATCAAACTCTACTTCAAATACTTTACTATATATTCTAGTAGCTGCTCTTTCAGCTTCGTCTTGTATCTCTGCGTCTGCTTGTGATTCATAAAGCATCATTTCATAATATAGTGTACCTTCTTCTAACATTTCGTTTAACATTCTGTTATACGTACTATTAGTTGGTGCCGTCCACTTCATGTCAAATCCGATTGCATATGCCTTATTTATATCATCATCACTTTCAGGCGGTACAACGTAAACATTTGATATACTCTCAATTTGTGGCGTAGGAGGAGTTATTAAAACTTCTTCTGTACCATCATAAAGGTATACTTGAGATACTAATACTAACCCGTTAAAGTTAACAACGATATAATAACGGTTATCATCGGTATTTGAGTTGAAAATAACCGGTATTTTCGTACTATTTCCACCTAATACTGATGCTATTTTATACTGATCTTCTGGTATTACACTGTTACCTGTCGGTTCATTATTATATACTGTATAACTAACTGTCGAAGTTCCCAGCCCTTTATATGCATCAAATTCAATTGTTGCTGCACTTGTTGACTCTCTATTTACGTAATACTCTAGATACGTATATATAGGGTCTGTTGGGTAATATCTTGAACTTGTAAATGTCGGAGAAGTTGTTGAAATTTGTATATAAGACTGAGCATTATTCATAAGCTCACTCATTGTCAATTCGTCCCATTGCAAGAACTCATTGTTTAATTCTTCTACCAAATCTGGATGTGTTGTTGCATCCACTCCTAATGTCTCATCTGCAACAATTTTTAAAGTATGGACACCATCTTCATAAAATTTAGTCCCTTCATCTGGTGAGTTAAATACTGTAACATCACTCTCTGTTTGAGCAAAGTCAAATCTAATATCTATATTTTTGCTTTCACTATATGATGTTAAAATTAAACTTGCTGTTATCTCTTCTCCACCATCTACTAAGTCTAGCGTATAGACTCCGGCGTAATCTTCAGAAATCTGTTTAGGATGGTCAAATTGCACATCAAAACCAGGTCTGTTTCCGGCAACTTCTGGAGAATAAATATACTTTGAATTTTCTATTTCACCATTTTCATTTACAACGTAATGTGTTGGAGTTGCCCCAAAGTTTGAAAGTGCTGTTAATACAGATAATTCTTGCCCTCCATCAGTTCCATATGGTTGGCCACCTGTTATCTTAAAGTCAACTACATTACCATTATTTACACTATTTGTTGTAAAGTGAATTTTATTAGTATCACTATCTATTATATATCTAAACTCTATACCTGTTGATAATACAGCAACAACGTTACCACTGTCACCTTTAAAGTTACTATCACTATTTGTTGTTGTTACAATATCCATATTGGTTACTGCACTGTCTGGTACAAGTTCTTCATCTGGATTATAACCAAAGTCAAAATCTACGTATCTTGAACTTGCATTGTTATACACTTGGTACTGGCCATCTACCATTTGCTCAGCTGTACCGCCGTCATCTGCTCTATATACATTTGTAATTACATAGTGTTCATTGTTATTTCCTATTTTAAATTCATGTACCATTTTTACTAACTTATTAGTATTATCCACTACATAATACTCTAATGTATATGTGTTATCATTAGTATAATCAAATATTATACCTGCCCAGCCACTAGAAAATGTATAGGTATTATCACCCGTAAAGTTATTTAAGTTTTCTGGTAGTTGGTATTGTTTCTTAGTAATATTAGTCGCTGATGATAAAACACTAGGCGTATTACTTGCCTCTATAGAATACTCACTTTCTAGTGGTGTTGCATAAATTGTAGGACATATTCCTATAACCATTACAAAAGCCAACATTAATGATATTATTCTTTTTGCACTCATAGCCTCATCCCCTTCTTTTATAGTTTTATATGTTTTCTCTATATATGTATATCGGAGCGTTTTTAAAAAAGTTTACACAAAAAAAGTATTCTGCTATCTAGTAGCAAAATACTTCTCCCTTACTCCATTATTACCTTCCCCTGCAACCAACAACTTCCTAAAAATCTCATTCCAACCATCGGCATGCCTATTAAGGTTTTTTTATTTATTATAATTTCTACTAACATACTATTTATATCAAGTTTAAAAACATACATCTTCTCATTAGTTTGTTCATTTTTTCGTTCTTTTATCTCAATTATATCTCCTAATATTGCATACATAGACTCATCATAGCTTAGCGGAATAAAATATCCACTCATAATACTTAAAAAGTCTTCTTCTTTTAATCTCTCTATCAGTTGTGCATCAAGCTCTTTTTCTTCTTCTTCTAGTAATTCAGAAGCCTCTTCGTCTCCTTGTTTAATCCTCTCAACTATCTCTCTTATCTTATCTCTTTCTTCGTTTTCAAATTCAATCTCATCTTCATCCTTTATAATAGGTAAAATAATTGTACCCTCTAACGCAAGCCCTAATATGCTTGCCCCTATTATTGTTTTACCTTTTTGTTTCTCATTCAAATACTCTACTAAGTTTTGCATCCAAAATATAATCTGCATAGACGTATTTTTTTCTTCGCAAATAACATAATATAATGTGCCGTCAATACATTCCACTTCTATATCTTCAAATTCTGATTTTATGGTTGATTCTACGCAAGCTTCGCACTCTTCCACATTAAATTTAGTAACCTCTTTAATATTTTCTTCTACACTAACACGCACTAAAATATAGGTGTGTGGTGCGACTTTTTTTCTATATTCTGCAATTTGCAATTTATTCTTATCTACTGCTATGCTTTGATAGGTAGGACTCCTTAAAGTGGTTTCTACTAATTTATTTAAGTGCTTTTGTTCGGTGATATCTGAAAAGCCTATTGCATTAATTGGTATCTCCATCCGTTGTCTCCTTTACATTTATTTATTTATATATTATATGCGTAACCTTTGACTACAATTATATCATTTTAAAATATATTGTACATCTTTTTTATGTTAGCATAGCATTGGGTTATTCTCTCTTATAAATCTTAGGCAAATTCTACTAATTTAGAATACAAAAGGGTAAGCATAAGCCTACCCTTTTGTATTACTCTTTAATCCATTTTCCAATTTGTCCACAGTTTGGACATGCAATAGAATTTGTTGTAGCTGATAAAAACGTACTTGGAAAAGCTTCTTGCAAATATTGGTCATATGAAATATATCCAAAATTATTATTTGCAAAACTTTCAATGCCTGTTACATCATAGCCACAATTTTCACACTCATACTGACTCATGTTAGCACCTCTTTATCTAGTAGTACTATTAGTTTTTGAAAAATCATAAAAAATATACCTTAAAACTGTACAATCATTGTATCACTCGTTAGTCTATCAAATGCAAATCCCATATTTTTTAACCCGTCAATAATCTCTGGCAATGCCTCTACTGTAGTTGTTTTATACCTTGAGTCATGCATAAGTATTACCGCTTGGTCTAGTGCAGATGATTGCTTTAACACTGCATTTACAATAATTTCCTTATCTTGTACACCTTTTGATGCATCAAGAGAGTCTACATTCCAGTCAAAATAAATATATCCTGATTCTTCAACAGCAGTAATAATCTCTTCCATTATATCTACTCCACCGTATCTGTGGCTAACTGTATTATTTGATCCACCTGGAAATCTAAGTATTTCAGGGGTATATCCTGTTATGTCTAATATTAGTTGCTTAAGAATTGCTATATCTTCTAAAAATGCATCTGTAGTTCTATAAATATCTGAATACTCGTGAGTATTTGAATGTAACGCTATAGTATGTCCCTCATCCACTATTCTTTTATAAACTTCATCTTGTTGAGTTTTACCTAGTACAAAAAAAGTTGCTTTAATATTTTGCTCTTGTAATATATCCAGTATTTTTACTGTATTTTCACTAGGTCCATCGTCAAAAGTTAAATATGCTACCTTAGCCGGTATCTCAGATTCTGCATTAGTTGTAGCTTCATCTTCCGCTAAATCTTCTATCTCAATGCTAAGTGCATTTATTTTATCTAGAGTTTTTTTACTATGCGAGATGTTTATAACCTTTTCTTTTGCAGTATCATTATTTTCTCGTGCGTTTACCGGCACCACAGCAATAGTTTTATTTACGGCTGCTGTTTGTGTTGTCCAGCTTAATACTAATATAGCTACTAAGCACATCAAACTAAATATTACTATATTCTTTTCCTTCACCGTTCTCCTACCTCCACGTAATTTTCCGTATGTCTACAATCTTATTATTACACATTATAATAAAAAAAACAAGCATATCTTTAGAAATTTAATCATACGCTTGTTTTGACTTTTTGTATATGTAATAGTTATTGTGCTATATCGTCTTCACAATTTTCATCATACCCGCAAGTAGTGCAGTGATAACCTGTTACTTCTCCAGATTTTAAGTCTACATCTTCACAAAAAGTATCTACTTTGCCACAATCAGGACATTTCATAACGGTTCCCCCTTCCATCATATTACCTGTTTATATAAGAATATTACCACTTCTTTAAATTGTTGTCAATAATTGTAATAAAACTTATTATTTTTTTATTTTTTTGGATATTATATTTTTTTTATATAGCCTATAAGTTTTCTGGATTATTGTCAATAGATATTTTCTGTTGATATGCTCATTCCTCATAGGTGGCATGGCTGTTCAAAAGATAGCATTGCCTTATCTTACATAAATTTACCTAAAAATTCGTAGTTTTTTCATATTTTTTTAGGTAATATGCTATTTTTATTATTTTTACTTAATATTTCCTATTATTTTGTTCTGTTATATGTTATATTAATGCTCATAAAGCTTACAAAAGCTTAATTATTTTATAAGGAGACTCATATGGCAAAAATGATGGGTCCTCGTTTTAAGATGTGCCGAAGCCTTGGACTAAACGTAGTAGGGCATCCTAAAGCGATGGATAGAGCAAAAGCAGGAACAAGTAGAGACGCAAGAAAATTATCAGAGTATGGTGTTCAGCTTCTAGAAAAGCAAAGATTAAGAGCATACTATGGTGTACTGGAGAAACAGTTTACAAGATACGTAGATAAGGCATTTCGTGCTGGTAGTAACCCAGGTCCAATTATTCTTACTTCTCTTGAAATGCGTCTTGACAATATTGTATATAGAATGGGATTTGCACGTTCTATTAGACAAGCAAGACAAATGGTAAATCACGGTCACTTTTTAGTAAATGGCAAAAAGGTTGATAGACCTTCATATGCATTATCAGAAGGGGATACTATTACACTGCGTGAAAAATCACGTAGCAGTAAAATATTTGCAGATAATATGGCGGATAATAATTTTGTACTGCCTTATATCGAAGTAGACACAGAAAACCTTACTGGAACACTTATTAAAAAGCCTACTAGAGAAGAATTACCAATCGAAATCAATGAGCAACTAATTATCGAATTCTATTCAAGATAATAGTTTTTTTAGTCCAAAATATATGAGCACCCTTAAGCGGGGTGCTTTTTAATTTCGTAATTTTTTTACCCTATCTATACTTAATCCAGTTTTTTCTGAAATTATTGCATCATCTAATATATCCAATAAAGATATAGCAATCTGCTCTTGTACTTCTTGTTTACCTTGCTGTATTCCACTTATTTTAGCTTTATGGATAGCATTTGCTTCTTCTTCTAATGCAATACGCCTATTAAAATAGTGCTCTCTAACTTCTTTATCTGTACTAAGTTCTTTTAATATGTTCATAGCTTCATCTATTTTACTATTTATAGTTGACATTCTCTTTACTTTAGTTGAATTTGGAGCCTTTATAAAGCTTAGCCATTCTAAAAGTTCTTTATCTTTAGTCGTTCTTTTCTTTATATCCACTTTGTCTAACTCAATAAAGTAAATTTCCAAGTCTTCATTATACTGTTGTTTTAATTTTTGGTCGTATAATACAAATTTATGTCTTATACTATCATCTTTAAACAGATTATAATTCAATATATTTATATATACTACACTTTTTAGCTCGCTGTATACTATATTTTCTAACGAGTCACCTGTATAATTTTTTGCCCAGTAATATAAACTCCTTTTTAATATATCATCTGTATCTTTCATTTGTATTTCTATATTAATTTTTTGTTCATCTTCTTTGATCGCTTCTACGCATAAAATTGAATCTTTCTCTTTTACAGACATCTTTTTCAAACTCATATAAGATAAATCTTTGATACATATATCGTATTTTAATATAGAATTTAGTAAATCAACAAGTAGATCTTTATTAGATTCAAATATCTTTTTAAATATATAATCTACGGTTGGACTTAATAACTCCATTATTTCAACCCCTATTCTTATTAAACATTCCCACTTAATATTTTTATATAAAAAAAGAGGCTAAGCCTCTTTTTTATTAATCCATAATTGTAGCAACAGCACCTGAACCTACTGTACGCCCACCTTCACGAATTGCAAAACGTAATCCTTGTTGCATTGCAATTGGGTGAATTAGTTCAATTTCCATTTCAATATTATCACCAGGCATACACATTTCTGTACCTTCTGGTAATTTGATAAGACCTGTTACATCTGTTGTACGGAAATAGAATTGAGGTCTATAGTTTGAGAAGAATGGAGTATGACGGCCACCCTCTTCTTTTTTAAGAACGTATACTTGTGCTTTAAATTTGGTATGTGGCTTAATTGACCCTGGTTTACATAAAACTTGACCACGCTCAATGTCTGTTCTTTGAACACCACGAAGTAAAGCACCGATATTATCTCCAGCTTCACCTTGGTCTAGTAATTTACGGAACATTTCTACTCCTGTACAAACTACTTTACGAATATCTTCTTTGATACCAACGATTTCAATTTCATCAGAAACTTTAAGAATACCTGACTCAATACGTCCTGTAGCAACAGTACCACGACCAGTAATAGAAAATACGTCCTCAACTGGCATTAGGAATGGCTTTTCAGTGTCACGTTTTGGAGTTGGGATATACTCATCAATGATTTCAAACATTTCAACGATTTTGTCACCCCATGGTCCCATTGGATCTTCTAAAGCTTTTAATGCTGACCCTTGGATAATAGGAGTATCATCACCTGGGAAGTCATATTCGCTTAATAATTCACGAATTTCCATTTCTACTAATTCAATCAGTT
>MDJN01000197.1 GCA_001995005.1 Candidatus Parepulonipiscium sp. PG-Nun2H_MBin03
CCTTCCTTAGGTTTCATAACAGCTTTATAAGCAGTCTCAACTCCACATTTTGCAGCGTTTGCTAAAGTTTGCTTATCAATTTCTTCTTTGTCTAGCCCTCTTACAAACCCTCGAATAAGCTGAGATAAAATTACACCTGAATTTCCTCTTGCTCCTCTTAATGAACCTCCGGCTAATGCTTTACCAATATTTTTTACTGTTACCTTTTCAACCTGCTCAACTTCTTTAGCAGCCGCAAGCATAGTTAATGACATATTTGTTCCTGTATCACCGTCTGGCACTGGAAAAACATTTAATTCATTTAGTATCTCTTTTTGGTCGTCTAATAATCTCGCCCCACCAACTATCATTTTTTGGAGCAAAATGGCATCTATTTTCATCTAATTTTAGCAAGGATACTCCCACTTATACAAGTGGATAGGAATTGCGTCCTATACTCCTTGCAACCTCCTCTCAAATAATAAACTTTTTCTTATATCTATTAACTTCAATTTCTTATAACTCTCTACGTTTGAGTTTTTACAAGCACATATCTCTGCAGATGGGAGGTGTTTGATAATCTCCTCCTACATGCTCACTCGTACGCCTTCTACAAAAATTTTTATAACTCCAACTTCAATTCCTAACATATCTTTTAATTTGTATCTTACAGTACTTATTAAATTATCTGTTACCGCAGAAATTTTTGTACCATATTCCACTATTATGTGAAATTCTATATCTATTACGTATTGTTTTTTTATAACAAAAACTCCTTTTGTTATATTGTCTCTTTTTAACATTCGTACTATTCCGTCTTTCATACTCCTAGTCGCCATACCAACAATTCCATAACACTCAATAGCCGTAATTCCACATATTTGAGCTATTACGTCATCATCTATTTTTATACAACCTGTTTGTTCTATAATATTGTCCATATTATCCTCCTAAGTTTTAATAGAGATAGATATTATCATCAGTGCGTTTTTTAAAATAGTCTAAGACATTATTTAAACCAACTTTTATTTTAACTATCTCGCTTATAATTTTTAGATTTATACCCTAGTTATAACATAATATTCTAGAAATGTCTAATAAAAATTTTGATTATAACTTGAAATGTCTAAAATTATCTGTTAAAATATTTGTTGTTATGTCAAAAGCCAAATTTCAACACGAAATAATTCAAATTAGTTTAAATAATAGAATTAGAATGCTCAACATTCTATAAAAATAAAACTTTAGAAAGGAAATTTACTCAAATAGGATTTTGACACTTAAACGGTTTGTTAACCATAGAATTATCTCGATATGAATTTGAGTAAAAGGTATTCGCCATGGCAAAATGTGAAATTTGTTCAAAAGATGTGCACTTTGGCATCAAAGTAAGTCACTCTCATAGAAGGTCTAATAAAATGTGGAAAGCTAATGTAAAAAAAGTAAGAGTTGCACATAACGGTGCTACTAAAACTATGAAAGTTTGTACTCGTTGCTTACGTTCAAACAGAGTGACACGTGCGTAAAAAAAAAGAGTCTTAGGTAGGCTCTTTTTTTTAGATAAAATCGAAACTAACTTCAATCCCGCTGTGTGTAAAATGAAAGTTTAACGCCGAAAATTTATTTTCCACCTTAAAATAATCATCATAGCTAATTTCATCTGTAAAATAAAACTTACTATCAGAAAACATTTGTCTAATATTTTTGTATACATCTTTATGTGAACTATTATTTATTCTATTAGAAGAAGAACAAGTTATATACATATTAGCAGAAACTTTTTTCAAAAAATTTTCTTCAATTCCATCTATTTGACCATGGTGTGCAAGTTTTAATATATCACTTGAAATATCAATATCATCTGGTAAGTACTTTAAATTATTTGGTACCAAATCTGAAGTTAATAAAACTTTCTTATCCCCAAAATGCAATCTCAACATAATTGGAGTGGCATTTGCTGATTTATCTAAAATATAGCTATATTTAGTAATATCCTCCCTAGTAGTCGCCTTATACAGTAACTTTAGATTTTTCTCAAACTCATAGGTAACATCCAGATTAGGACCTAAAACATCAGCTTTTAATACCCCAGCAATCATAATTTGTTTATCTTTTTCATAATAAAGCTTATGAATAGGTATGTTATTTTCTAACGCCTTTAATATTATATGCCTATATGCATTTGTTGAATATGCAAATAAACGTGTATATTTTTCATCTGTATCATTTGGTATTATTTCTTTAGATAAATCTATTGCCGAGTAATCAATATTTGTATATATTTGTGAAATTTCATAATCGTCTATTAATTTAGCTCCTCTGCAAATATGGTCTTCATGTAGATGTGTTAAAACAAGAGCATCAATTTTAGAGATATTGTTATTTTTCAAGTATTTATCTATACTAATTCTAGCTGCATATCCCTCATATTCTTCTAATAAATTGCTACCTGTATCAATAACTATTATTTTATCTTGATATGAAATAACAATCCCTTCACCATAACCAACGTTCACAAAAGTGATTTTCATAGACCATCCCCCTCTTTTGAACAAATATAGAAGAAAACTTCATTCAGTGGGAGTTCTAACCCCGTCACTGAATGTTAGTTGCCTTTATATTTAAAAATTACATTTTAATATCAACCTCTCCAGCTCTTTCACGCATAACCATATCTACACGCTCTTCTTCTGAACGGAATGGCGGAGGTGTCACAAGACTAGTTACAACAGCAAAAACAAGAGAAATTATTGTAACTGGTAATGCCGGCCCTTGGAATGTATCAATAATAAAAGTATTTACCGCTGGCACCACTAAGAATATAATACCACATATGATACCTGAACCCATAGATGCTATTGCACCTTGCCAAGTGGCACGTTTCCAAAATCTTCCGAGCAGCAAGGCAACCCCTAATCCTGGGGTAAAGGAACCTATAACATTATTTATATACGACATTACGTCTGTGGCAAAAATCGTCATACAAAATGCAGTTGCAAGAATAAATACTAAAATACCACGAGAATACTTAGGTATATCTTCATCTTTTACTTGTTTTTTAAATATCAATGCGTATACGTCTGTTACAAAAGTAGTAACCGCACACATTACGTCTGTATCTGCTGAAGATAAAATTGCCGATAAACCAGCAATTAAGAATATAAGCCCTATTGCAGGGTTAAACACTTCTGTTGCCATAAATGCAAAAGTAAAATCTGGATTGTTAAGAACCAAGTCCACACCGTCTCTTGTAGCTATTGTAAATGCAGACATACCAACTAATGCAGGTAAGATTGAAAATCCTGTAACAACACAACCTGCAATTAAAATTGCCTTCTTAGCAGTTGCTGCCGATTTTGCAGTATATACTCTAGAGTGAGCAGACGGCCCTGCCATTGACCCATAATATGATGCAAGCCCAATCGCAACAAGCCCTAGAAATCCTTTTTCACCAATTGCAAAAGGAGTCATAGCCCCAGCTTTTCCAGCTTCTGTAAATGTTAAAGCTATTGTTTCCATTCCGCCCGCTGAAGATACGGCTAGAATTGACATAAATATAAATCCAAAGAATAGTAAAAATGCCTGAATTGCATCTGTCCATATAACGGCAATCATACCACCTACATAAACATAAACACCAAAAGCAAAAACTGTAATTACTTTTGCCCATATAATATCAATTCCAATTAGGAACGATAAGTAGTTTGCACCACCATTTATACCCGAACCTACCCATACAATAGATATTAATAGTAATACAAGTGCCATAAATTTTCTAACTTGTGGACTTCCGTCAAAGTAGAACTGCATCTCTTCAGCAAGTGTCCTAAATCTAAATTTACGCACATGAGAAAACGCAAGAGCCACGGTAAATAAACCTGCAGCATTTGCAAGCGGATACAGCGCACCTAGCCACCCAGAACGAAATCCATTAGCTGTTGCCCCAACAGATGTACCTGTTCCAATAGCAGATGCAGCGGCTGTTCCAATCAGCAGTACAATACCTACACTACGGCCACCCATTAAATAATCCTCACCTTTTGTACTACCTTTTTTTGAAGTAAAGCTAGCTATGCCGATCATTATACATATATATGCCACAAATGATATAAAGAAAAAAAA
>MDJN01000198.1 GCA_001995005.1 Candidatus Parepulonipiscium sp. PG-Nun2H_MBin03
CTTAGGCGGTGAGATAAAGAGCAAGTAATCTTTTCAGATTAAGGCAACTAACATTCAGTGGCGGGGTTAGAACCCCCACTGAATGAAGTTTTCTTCTATACTATATACATAATCTTAAGAAGTTTTAACTAATTCTAGAGTATCGTCACTAAGCAACACTTTACATTTGCCACCTTTGGTAAATTGCCCAAACAATATTTCGTCTACAAATAAATTTTTAAGCTCAGTATTTACAGTCCTAGCGATTTCTCTTGCACCAAATTCTTTAGTAATGCCTTTTGTTGCAAGAAATTGTATAACGTTATTAGGAACAGTAAGCTGAATATTTTTCTCTTTTAGAATTGATTTTAAGATAGAGACTTCTTTTTTTGTTATTAAAATAGCTAAATCGTCGTCAATGCCGTTAAAAGTTACGGTAGAGTCTAACCTATTTCTAAATTCTGGAGTAAAAGCTTTTTTAAGGGTATCATCAATAGCTTGAGTAGACATTTTTCTTTCTCCAAACCCAACTAATTTTTTGCCAACAGATGATGCACCAGCATTGGATGTCATAATTAATATAACATTTCTAAAATCAATTTTTCTACCTTGGTTATCTGTGATGGTAGCATAGTCCATTATTTGAAGTAACATGTTAAATATATCAGGATTTGCTTTTTCAATTTCATCAAGTAATAAGACGCAGTGTGGATTTCTTTTTACAGCATCTGATAACAGGCCCCCTTCTTCATATCCCACGTATCCTGGAGGTGAGCCGATTAATTTAGAAGAAGAATGCTTCTCCATATATTCGCTCATGTCAAATCTTATCAGTTCTATACCTAAAGTTTTGGCAAGACACTTAGCGATTTCTGTTTTGCCTACTCCTGTCGGGCCTACAAATAACAAATTGCATACAGGTTTGTTTGGATTTTTGAGACCTGCACGAGAAAGTTTAATACAATTAACAATAGTACTAATTGCCTCATCTTGACCAAATATAGATTTAGATAACGTGGCATGTAATGATTTAAGTTTACTTTTCTCATCTTTTACTAAAGTTTGTTCAGGAATGTTACAGTTTATAGCCACTAAATGTTCAATAGTTTTATCAGTTATAGTGGGGAATTTTTTCTCCGGGTATTTTAAAGTAGTATAAGAACCTGCTTCATCTAATATATCTATAGCCTTATCAGGCAAAAATCTATCGGTTATATACATATTTGTAAGTCTTACAGCACTTTCCACTGCAGAATTTGAAAATCTTACGCTGTGAAATGCTTCGTATTCAGGTTTAATACCCTTTAGTATAGTTATTGTTTCGTCAATAGATGGTTCATTGACCCTAATGATTTTTAGCTTATTAAGCAAATTTTTATCTTTCTCAATATGTTTTTTATATAGCTCAAACGTAGTCGCACCAATAAATTTAATTTTATTATCGTTTAGATATGGCTTTAAAAGCCCAACAGCATCTACATTTAAATTGCTAGACGTACCACTTCCGATAAGAGAATGGATATTATCTATATAAATAATAGGATTAGTAATATTTTTTAATTGAGAGAAAGTATTTTTAATTCTATTTTCCAGCTCACCCCTATATTGAGTCCCAGCGATTAGACTAGTTAAGTCTAAACTATATACAGTTGCATTTCGCAAAGTTTTATCAATAGTCCCGTTATTAATTCTGCGGACTATTTCATGTATTATGGCAGTTTTACCAACGCCGTCTTCTCCTAAAAATAAGGGGTTATTTTTAGTTTTTCTATTCATAATTTGAATTGCCTTAAAGATAATATCAGAGCGACCAATAAGCTTGGTATTATTATATTGTAATAATATATTTAGATTATCTAAAAATTCTACTTCTACAGAAGATGTTGGGGCAAATATTGGTTCGCTATGACATAAATTATATATAAGTTCGTTTTCACGAATATTAGATATGTTTAAAATATATAATGTATAACTTTCGGGTACCTTAAACAAAACGGATACAAGATGATCAACTTCTACTATATTTTTATCACTAGATTGAATTTTATCAACCAGA
This sequence comes from Candidatus Parepulonipiscium sp. PG-Nun2H_MBin03, assembly GCA_001995005.1. GTDB lineage: Bacteria > Bacillota > Clostridia > Lachnospirales > Cellulosilyticaceae > Epulonipiscioides. Next base: position 2,036 of record MDJN01000198.1, read on the forward strand.
TACCCGTAAACTTTTTGCATATAGTAACTGTCTTCTATATCAGCGTCTTCAACTTCTTCTATATTAGTCTTTAAATATTTCTTCAGTTCGTCTTTAAGATAGTCAATGCTTCCACCGCAATCTATAAAAGCATTTCGAAATTTGTTATTTTCGCACAAACTAAGCCAGATGTGCTCAGGTGTCATATATTGATGCTTATAAGAAGCTGTGATTTTGCGTGCTTTTTTAATAATTTTATCTACGTCTACTGAAACGAACATCTTACTCAATCTCCTTTATAGTCATTTTAAATGGAAAATTATTTTCTTTTGCAAGTAACATGGACTTATTAATCTTGGTAAGTGCAATATCAACAGGATAAATTCCGGCAATACCACTACCTTTTTTATGAACATTCATCATGATACTATAAGCTTCTTCGCTAGATTTTAAAAAGATATCTTCTAATATAGAGACTACAAATTCCATCGTAGTATAATCATCATTGTACATAATAGCCATATATTTTTTAGGTTGTTTAATCTTTAGTTTATTGTTTAATTGTTGTTTATACTCAGTTGCCATAAATCCTCCTAAGTAGTTAATTTATCCTATTATTTTACCACATATTAAGTAAATATTGCAATAGTCAAATGATATGATGCAACAATACCCGCAAGAGACGCTATTAAGGCACCTGCAAGAGTATATCTAGTATTTTTGATGTTTACAGCCATAAAGTATACGCTCATAGTATAAAAAATAGTTTCTGTGCAACCAAACATAATTGAAACAAGTCGTCCCATAAATGAATCTGGCCCATGTGTGTTAAATATATCTAGTATAAGTCCTGTAGAAGCACTAGATGATACCATTCGCATAAGAGCAATTGGTATAACTTCGCTAGGAAAATCTGTAAAAGATATTAAAGGGCTTACTATCCTAACAATGCCGTCAAGAGTCCCAGAGGCACGTAACATTCCCACTGCAACTAACAAAGCTATAAGAGTAGGCAGTATTTTAACTGCAACTTGCAGCCCTTCGGCAGCTCCTTCTATAAAAACTTCAAACACATTCACTTCTTTGTACAAACCATACATTACTATTAGTACACATACGGTAGGTATTATGTAATCAGATATCCCCATTAAAATAGCCATAATTTAATCCTCCTTTCTGTACATAAGTTTAGCAAAAGTAATTGCAACCATGGTTGAAACAAGCGTTGCCAGTATAGAAGGTGCAACAATCTCGGTTGGATTAAGTGAACCATATGACTTTCGATAAGCTACCATGTTAATAGAAATAAGTTGGATAGACGATATGTTAATAATTAAAAACATACACATAGCATGAGTTGCTTTTTGCTTATTTTTATTTAGCTTTTGTAATTCTACCATGGCAAGCAGCCCTGGTGGCGTGGCGGCCCAGCCTAAGCCTAAAAAGTTTGCAATCATATTTGTTGCTATGTACTTGCGTGCCGGATGATTTGCCGGAACGTCTGGAAATAAAAAGTTAAGAATAGGACTCATTCTCCTTGCAAGAGCATCTATAAGCCCAGAGCGTTCCGCAATATACATAATTCCCATCCACATGGCGAGAATACCGCAAGTTTCAAAACAAATCTTTACTGCTGTTGTACTAGATGTTATCATTTCGGTGGTAAGTGCATTCATGCTGCCACCGAATACTGCCATAATAATCGAGAAAATAATCATAAAACTCCACAAATAGTTAAGCATAACAAAACCTCCTTTAACATATTAAATCCAATTTACCTAAGATAGATAAACACTTATCTTAAGTATTCTAGGACCTGTCCTTTTAATATATGCAATAATATTATAAAAAATAATTAAAAAATATTAAAAATACTGTGCAAAATGTTAAATAGAAAAGGAAAATTTTTATAAAATTGTCTAACAAAAGGGAACATTGGTAAATTGAAAATCATAATATATTATTAAGCTTGCTAAAATTTTAAAAAATGCTAATATTTTACAAATATGGATTGACTATTTTTGCAAATTATGTTATTCTTTATCATGTAGAGAAAATAAATAAAAAATAATGAGGAGTGGGTTATTAGTGAAATCAACGGGGATAGTAAGAAAAGTAGACGAATTAGGAAGAGTAGTGTTACCAAAGGAATTAAGAGTAAATTTAGATATTGATGTTAAAGATCCACTAGAAATTTTTGTAGATGGTGAAAAGATTATCCTTAAAAAATATATCCCAGCTGATATATTTAATGGAAGCATGGAAGATCTAATTGATTATAAAGGAAAAAAAGTTGCCCGAGAAACTATTAAAGAATTGGCTTTAGCAGCTGGATTTAAGATTGAAGATTAAACATAGTTGAAATATTTGTGAAATATTTGGTACTGAGATGTCACGTAATTTTTATGTGACATCTTTTTGGATTTATTAACAAATTCCATTAAACTACATAATATGACTGTATAGACAAACTAAAAAGGGGAGATAGTTATGGTAATTGTTGTTGATGCGGGGCATGGTGGAACTGACCCTGGTGCAATAGGTATTAGTGGATTGATGGAGAAGGAAGTAAACTTGAAGGTGGCATTGAAGCTTGGAAATTTACTAAAAAACATAGGAGTTGATGTATTATATACTAGGTCTACTGATGTATATATATCGCTAAGTGACAGAAGTAATTTTGCTAACCAAAATAATGCAGATTATTTCATTAGTATTCATGCAAATAGTGCCACTGCTGCAAGTGCTAATGGCATTGAAACTTATGTTTATTTAGAAGATGGGGTAACAGAAAAATTTGCAGAAGCTGTACAAACTAACTTAATAAAAGAAACAAACTTTACCGACAGGGGTGTAAAGATTGCAAATTTCTATGTATTGCGTACAACCAATATGCCAGCTATATTGGTGGAAATGGGATTTTTATCAAATGCAATAGAAGAGGCTATGCTTAAACAAGATAGTTTTTTGGATAAAATAGCGTCAGGGATTTATAACGGGGTAGTGGAATATTTAGGGCTGGAGTTTAGAGATGAGCCTGAGGTGCCACACTGGGGGCAACAATCTCTTGATAAAATGCTTGAGTTAGGACTAATCACATCGCCTAAAGAGCCTGATAGCCCTGTGAGCTGGGCAGAATTTGCAACTGTTACATTGCGCATATTAAACAGATAACAAAGTGACCTAACATTCAGTGGTGGAGCTAGAACCCCCACTGAATGAAGTTTTCTTCTGTTATTATGCAGATACATTAGGTACAACTTCAAAAAATCCAATAGGATGGAAACAGTTTGGACATTTTTGAGGTGCATTTGTACCTTTATGAATATGTCCGCAATGTATACAACGATAATATACTTCTTCAGATCTTGCAAATAGTTTATTTTGACTTAACAGTTCTGCATATCGTAGAAAACGCAATTCATGATGACTTTCAATCTCAGCAATCATTCTAAAATGTGATGCTGCTGCCAAAAATCCTTCGTCTTCTGCAGTTTTTGCAAACGCTGGGTATACATTTGTGTGCTCATCATTTTCCGCTGCTGCAGATTCTTTTAAATTTGCTAAAGTTTGCCCATAAGCTAGAGGGTATTCAGCGTTTACTGGAATGGAAGCGTCGCCTAATTCTTTGTGTAATAAATTCATATAAATCATGGCATGTGATTTTTCATTCACAGCAGTTTCATTAAATATTTGTTCTAATTCTTTATATCCCTCTCTTCTTGCAGCACTTGCGTAAAATTGGTATCTGGTGTACGCTTGGCATTCTCCGGCGTATGCACGCATTAAATTTAGACAGGTTTCAGAATTTTTTAAATTACTCATATAAACAATCCTTTCGATTACAAATTTTAAACCTAGTATGTCTAATTTAGGCCACTTGTATACATTGTATTAGAAAAATACTAGACGATAAGACATACATATGCTAGTATATGGAAGAGACCCCCTTATTAATTTGTGAAAGGATAGCAAAATGATTTATTTTAGTAAAAATGAGAACGACACCTTTAATTTAGCGTATAATATTGCAACAACTGCAAAAGTTGGAGACATATTTTGCTTAATAGGTGATTTAGGAGTAGGAAAAACTGTATTTTCAAAAGGATTTGGAGCAGGGTTAGGCATTACAGAAGACATTGTAAGTCCAACATTTACAATAGTTCAAACGTATAATAGCAAAATCCCATTATACCATTTTGATATGTATAGAATAGAAGATAGTGAGGAATTATTTAACATAGGATATGAGGAATACTTCTTTGGAAAAGGTATATGTTTAGTAGAATGGGCGGATAACGTAAAAGATGCTATTCCTGATAGTGCTAATTGGATATACATTACAAAAGATTTAGAAAAAGGAATGGATTTTAGAAAGATTGAGGTAAATTAGTGAATATTATAGCAATAGATTCATCTAGTATAGCAGGAAGTGTAAGCTTGATACAAGATGGCCTGATAATAGGTGAATATTATATTTGTGATAAACTAACGCATGCGGAAACGATTATGCCTATGCTAGAGAATTTAAAGCAGATGGTAGATATAAATACAATAAATGCGATAGCCGTAACCAGTGGACCAGGTTCATTTACAGGATTGAGAATAGGAATTGCAACTGCTAAGGCCATGGCACTTGCAGCAGATGTACCAATAATTGGCATACCTACTCTTGATGTATTGGCTTATAATATGATAACGACTGATAAATTAATCTGTCCTATAATGGATGCTAGGCGAAACCAAGTTTATACATGTATTTATAAGGTAGAAAATGGTGAGTTAATTAGATTAACTGATTATTTAGCAATAGATATTAATGAATTATTACAACAAGTATTACAATATAACCAAGATGCGATATTTGTAGGAGATGGAATTCGCATATATAAGGATAATATAAAAACTACACTGAAAAACCGTGCACATTTTGTACCCCCATTTTTTGAGATGCAACGGGCTAGCGTACTAGCATATATGGCAAGCTTAGAATATGCTAAGGGTAATATACAAAATGCAGATGATTTTACACCAATGTATATTAGAAAACCACAAGCTGAAAGAGAGTTAGAAGAAAATGCACATAAGGCAAGCCACAATATTTGATGTAGAGCAAATACATGATATAGAAAAACAGTGTTTTAGCCAACCTTGGAGTTTAAAAGACATATATGCTGATTTGGTTAGTCCGGTTGCAACTTACTTTGTGGCGACAATAGACAATAGTATAGTAGGCTATATTGGATTTTGGAATGTAGTGGGTGAAGGGCAATTAACTAATTTAGCTGTTAAAACAGAAGCTAGGGGAATGGGCATAGCCAACCAATTGATAAAAAAAGTAATAGATCAGGCAAAAATACACTCAGGAGAATATATTACATTAGAAGTTCGGCAAAGTAATCACATAGCATCTCATCTTTATAAAAAATATGACTTTAAGGAAATTGCAGTTAGAAAGGCGTATTATAAAGAGCCTACTGAAGATGCGACAATAATGAAACTAAACTTATAAGAGGGAGGTCTGTTAATGGGATATGCATTAATTACAGGTGCAAGCAGCGGCATAGGTGCAGCTTTGGCATTGAAGCTGGGTAAAGAAGGTTATGACTTGATTTTACTAGGCAGGGATACTGCAAAGTTAGATAAATTAAGTCGTATGATAACTGAACTATTTAGAGTGTGCGTATTAACATATAAAGTGGATCTAAGAAATGAAGCAGAGATAAAAAATTTTATTATAAAATTAGAAAAAATTAATAGGCCAATTACTATATTTGTAAATAATGCAGGAGTTGGCAGTTTTGGGGAATTTGCAAAGACAGAGATGGATATTGATATAATTAATGTTAATATAAAAGCGACAACCATGCTAGTAAAAATGATGATACCTTTGCTAGAAAAAGATGCACATATATTGCAAGTAGCTTCAACAGCCGGCTTTACTCCAGGGCCATATATGGCAATGTATTATGCTTCAAAGGCGTATATGATATCATTCTCTTTGGCATTGCGTAAAGAATTAGGAGATATAAAAGTAAGTGTATTATGCCCTGGAGCTGTAAAAACAAATTTTCAAGCAAGAGCAAATATACAAAAAGTAGGTTATGTTAAATTTTTGCAAGTTCACCCTAGTGTTGTTGCAAAAGTTGCTTATAAGGGGATTATGAAAAACAAACCTATTATAATAGTAGGATTAGCGAATAAAGTTATAGTAAATTTAGGTAAAATACTACCATATTCAATGCAAACAAATATTGTTACAGCAACTCAATCCAAAAAGTAACACATTTGTAATAAAAGTTTTTTTATATTTTGCCGAAATATAATGTAGAACGAAATTTATAAACTCACGCAAAGGGGAAACTAGATGAAGATAAAAAATATAGTGCCACTTATAGTGGCTTTAACTTTGGTTACCATACCTATAAATGCAGTATATTATACAGAAGCAGAATATGCAGAAGCAGAAACAGGTATGATTTTTGAGGACAAAGGGATTGTATTAGAAAATTACCCAGAACTAGGATACTTAGTATATAGAAATTTAAGTAATCAAACAGTTAGATTACCGTATTATACAAGTGATTTATCGGTCGAAAAAGAGGGTATAGAAGAAATAGAAGATAGGGTGGGATATTTAGATGAGTTATTTCCTTATTTTGAATATGACCCTAGAGATACAACTATAGATAAGATTGTACCGGGGGACAACATTTATGTAAGAACAAATGCAGAGGGCTATGTTACATACATTAGCGCCTATAATGACTATATGTTACGTTATGGAAAAGTAAATTCTTGGAAGACGACAGATGGTGTAGTAGGAGAGTTAGTGATCGAAGACGAAAAAGGACAAATATTTATTTATGAAGTGCCTCTAACAACGCCTACCTCAAAATTGGGTAGACCAGTAAATATTGGGACTGTGCAACCTGGTGAATGGGTTAAGTTGCTGGTATCAAATAAAATTATGGGAAGCGGGATAATAGAGGAGAATGTTGCAGAAGTAGTTATAGATGGAAATACAAGAGTAGTAAAAGATGTATATAGAGGTGAAATATTACAACTTAGAAGTTATGACAATACTCTAAGACTAGCATATGCACAACCATTAGAGCAAGCAGGATGGGGGAAATATACGGATATATTAACGCTAACAGCTGATGCAAATAGTTTTACAGCTTATTTAGACGGAACGCGCACATCGTTTGATTATGTTAGCAGATATTTCACGGGTTCTAGTGCAAATGCGTTTGTGGCAGTTGAATCCTTTATGGGAAAAGATTCTGTAGCAAAGATGAATATACAAGATGATTTTCAAAAACTTATTAGCCCAACTCGGGTAATAAGTGCAGTATCAAATGAGATAAGATTATTATCTGGAGAAACACTTTACTACGGCGAAGATACTATTGTATTAAAAAATGACAGGTTAATAGAACCGTATAATATTTTAGTGGGGGACACAATACAAACTGTAGTAACAGGAGATAACAAAATAGCAGTGGCAAAAATTATAGAAGATGTTGGGCAAGGTTCACTTCAAATATATAGAGGGCTGATCAAGAAGATTGATAACCGAGAAAGTTTTGTAGTAGAAACATTTTCAATGCTACAATACGACGAATGGTATTATCATCCACAACCTCGTACATTCAGTCTAGACCATACTACTCAATTTTATGATGATGGTGGATTTGTAGAAGATGGAATAGAAACATTTGTAGCATATGGAGAGGCATCTCAACTGAGTGAGATAGTAACAATTGTTGCAGCAGGAGACAAAGCAGTTCTTATAAGCAATATGCCATATACAAGAGAAGTTGTACGTGGTGAAGTTTATTCTGTAGAAGATCAAACAGCTTTCTTAAAAGATGTGTTCCATTACAATGTGGATGATAATTTATGGTCACAATACAGCACAACTAATGTGGGTATTAGTGCTACATTAAATCCAAACGGATTTATTCTAAAAAATGGTCAAGTTGTAACAGCAGATAAGCTAGAAGTGGGAGATAAAATATCTGTTATGCTAGAAGAAGAATTATTAGAGACAATAGGGGGAGGTGCAGACGGAGTATCGGATGTGCCGGCATATATAATGGTTGTTAAATAGGAGGGAATATGAAAAAAATATTAGCGATGGCAGTAGCACTGTTAACTATGACAACAAATGTACTTGCTCTAGAAGGAGAGATGGGTTACTTTGGAGGAATAACTCCAGGAACTAAAATTCCTACTGGAATAGCATTGGCACAAGAAAAATATCAACTAGATAAGAAATATGTATTGCCTTATAAAGAAAATGTATATTTAAGCGGTAGTGCAGCCACAGTTGAAGGTACACTAGAAATTAGACCAGGAGAAATTGACTTATCAAAAGCTCATACAGGTAGCTACAAAGAAGTTTATATAATGAAAGCAGTGAGTGATGATGCTTCTACAGAAATTAGTAGAAGTATAACGCTTGAAACACAATACGTGTATAATGAGGTAAGAGACCAATTGACAAAAACATCAACAGTAAGCCAGTGGACAGAGACTGTTGTAGCTTCAGGGCAAACGTATAGACTAGATAGTTCAAAATCTTCATTTTCTAAAAGTATATTAGAAGATTTTACTCCAGGGGTAAAATATTATAACGGTGATGTATATTACAAAGCAGTGTATGCAAATGCATCAGGCGGTGCAGATGTAACTGTAAATGTTGATGGCAGAATATATGGGTATGACCAAGCTTTTGCTAAGTCTGAAACCCAAGTGAGAAATGTTACTGTAGATACAGGTACAAGACAATATTTTATACAAGAAACTCCAACTATTACAATGAGCAAAGAAATAAGCTACGGAAGCAATGAGCCACAAGCTATTAGTTTTGCTGGTAACTATAGAGAGTTAATCCAAGGAGAAGGCGTACTTGCGTATAATATGATGGTTAGCGGAGCAACAGTACCAGCAGATTCACAATATGGTGCAGTTGCAGTGAGCGACACACCAACTATTGAGCAACTTACGTTGCCAAGCCTTACACAATTAGACGGGCACCCTGCAAAGTCTGATATTCAAAAGATGTATAGTATGGATTTATTCGACGTAAACCCTATTGCATTTTCTCCAAATCAAGTAGTAACACGTGGAGAATATATTACAATGTTAGTTAAAGCATTTAGAATACCTTTACGTGTAGAAGATACTAAAAAGAAAACAGATGTTGTAGAAGAAGTAATATTTACAGATGTGGATACAACAAGTGCAGTTTATCCATATTTGGTAGCAGCATATGATGCAGGATTAATAGCAGCTGGTGAAGCTAATCCAAATGGATTTTTAAATCGTGAACAAATGATAGTATTTAATGTAAGAGCTTTAGGGCTAGAAAGGCTAGGGTTGGGTATAGGGTTAATTCAAACACCATATATGGACGATAATAAAATATCTAGCTATGCTAAAAGTAGTATATATGCAGCAAGCAAATTGGGGATAATTCCAACAGTAAACGGATATATATTCCCACAACAGCATGTAACTTATGCAGAATGTGCTACATTTATGAATATATTAATTGATTATTTAAGATATGATTTACAAAAAGATTATAACCAACACATGATGATGTAGGAAAAAATGCATAAAAATCTGAAAAAGGCAAAATAGAGCGTATATCTATTTTGTCTTTTTATTGTATAATAATATGCAAATATTGGATTTATTAAAGAAAAGAGGGGATTTATGCAGTATGGAACATTAACTTTATGTGCAACACCTATAGGAAATTTAGATGACATAACTTTACGTACCATAAAAGTACTACAAAATGTAGACTACATCTTGGCAGAAGATACAAGGCATACTAGAAAATTGTTAAACCATTTAAACATAGATAAAAAACTAGTAAGTTATCATGAACATAATAAAATTGAAAAAGGCAAAAGCATTATTGAGCATTTAAAAAGCGGAACCAATATAGCTTTAGTCACAGATGCGGGGACGCCTGGAATATCTGACCCTGGAGAAGACTTGGTTAAACTATGTTTAGCAGAAGATATTGTTGTTACATCAACTCCAGGGGCCGCAGCATTTGTAACAGCGTTAATATTGTCTGGTAAATGCACGCGCAGATTTATATTTGAAGGATTTTTGCCTACTGATAAAAAACAAAAGAATACCGTGTTATCATCTATAGAAAATGATTGTCGTACGCTAATTTTTTATGAAGCACCGCACCGCTTAACTAAAACTTTAACCACTTTATACGAAATTTTAGGAGACCGAGAAATTTCTATTATAAAAGAACTTACAAAAAAGCATGAAACAATTATAAATACTACAATAGCACAGGCAATTAAATCTTATAACCAAAATCCTGCTAAGGGTGAATTTGTTTTGGTTATTGCTGGAAAAGATGCAGCAGAACTTAGGCAACAGCAGATAATGGAGTGGGACAAAGTTTCTATAGAAGAACATGTTAGTATGTATATAGAAAAAGGTGCAACCCAAAAAGAGGCTATGAAACTAGTTGCAAAAGATAGAGGTGTGACTAAAAGAGATATATATGCTAAAATAAAGTTATGAAGGAAGTGAATTATGAAAGGGATTATATTAGCAGGTGGAAAAGGTACAAGACTTTACCCGATGACAAAAGTAATATCTAAACAACTATTGCCCGTATATGATAAACCGATGATATATTATCCATTATCTACGCTAATGTTAAGTAATATAAAAGAGATACTTATAATATCAACCCCACGTGATTTGTCCATATATAAAGAATTATTAGGAGATGGGAGAAGCCTTGGTATGGAGCTATCATATCAAGTTCAACAAGAGCCAAAAGGATTGGCAGAGGCATTTATAATCTCGGAAAACTTTATTAAAGATGATAAAGTAACGTTGATATTAGGTGATAATATATTTTATGGTAGAGGATTTGGAGGTACATTAAAAAAACTGGCTAAACTAAAAAAAGGGGCTGTAATATTTGGTTACCAAGTTAGTAATCCTACTGAATATGGTGTAGTAGAATTTGATGAAAATCTTAATGTACTATCTATAGAAGAAAAACCAAAATGCCCTAGGTCAAAATACGCTATACCAGGCTTATATTTTTATGACAATGACGTGATTGAGATTGCAAAGTCTATACAACCGTCTAAAAGAAATGAGCTAGAAATCACGTCTATAAATGAGGTGTATCTGCAAAGAGGTAAGCTTAAGATAGAATTATTAGAACGGGGCATGGCGTGGCTAGACACTGGTACAAGCCAAGGGTTAAACGAAGCAAGTAACTTTGTGTATACAGTTCAAAAAAGACAAGGTATGTATATAGCATGTATAGAAGAGATTGCGTATCGTAATAAATGGATTGACGCAGAGCAACTAGAAAAGATTGCTATTCCAATGAAAAATACAGAGTATGGTCAATATATGCTAGCTTTAATATAAATAACTATAAAATAAAGGAGTATTTAGGTGAAAAATATATTAGTTACAGGTGGATTAGGCTTTATTGGTAGTAACTTTATACGGTATATGCTAGATAAATATCACTATCAAATTATTAATTTGGACTTACAAACCTATGCGGGGAGACCAGAAAATTTATCTGATGTAGAAGATAATCCTAATTATACATTTGTTAAAGGAGATATAAGAGATAAAACTTTAGTAGAAGAGGTTTTTTCTACTTATAATATTAATACAGTAATAAACTTTGCAGCACAATCTCATGTGGACAAAAGCATCATAGACCCTCAAATATTTTTAAGTACCAATGTAATAGGGACGCATACTCTACTTGAAGTGGCCAAGGCATATCATCAAGCAGGGCTAGAGATTAAATTTATACAAATATCTACGGATGAGGTGTATGGTACATTAGGTGCAACGGGTATGTTTACAGAAGATACGCCACTTGCCCCAAATAGCCCGTATTCTGCGTCAAAAGCTAGTGCAGATTTTTTTGTGCGAGCTTACCATGAAACTTTTGGATTGCCTGTCAATATAACAAGATGTTCAAATAATTACGGTCCATATCAGTTTCCAGAAAAGTTAATTCCTTTAATGATAAATAATTGCATCAATAACAAAAAGATGCCCATTTATGGCGATGGTCTGCAAATTAGAGACTGGTTACATGTTAAAGACCACTGCATAGCTATAGATAAAGTTTTGCACAAAGGAATGGACGGAGCAGTGTATAACATAGGTGGCAACAATGAAAAGGCTAATATAGATATAGTTAAGCTTATAATAGACACATTAGGCAAAGGTGAAGATTTGATAGAGTATGTGACAGATAGATTAGGACACGATAGACGATATGCGATTGATAATACAAAAATTACAACTGAATTAGGATTTTGTCCTGGTTATACATTTGAAGAAGGTATAAAAGAAACTATAGAGTGGTATTTGAAGAAGTCTCATTAAATTTGATGAGGCTTTTTTATATTTTAATAAAAGAGATTTTAATAAAAGAGATTTTAATAAAAGAGATTTTTTAAAATAGGTATTGACAATAGCAGAAGTATCAACTATAATAACTGTATTAACTCAATTAATACAGTTGAAAGGAGTTACAGATGGTAATATTAAATCTACATGATAAACGACCAATATATGTTCAACTAGTTGATGGGATAAAAGAACAGGTGATAAAAGGCATATTAAAGCCTGGAGACCAAATTTTATCTATCCGGCAACTGGCAGGACAATTGAGTATAACGCCTAATACAGTGTCACGGGCATATCAAGAGCTTGAACGGCAAAAGGTGATTATATCTGTTAAAGGGAAAGGTAATTATATAAATGATGTGCCAAACTTTAAAAGAAGCGAGGAAAAAATGGAGGAGCTGAAAAAACTATTGACGCAACTATGCATTGAATGGAACTTTGCTGGGTATAACCGAGGTGAACTGATAGAAGTGATTGATGAGATATATAATAATTTGAAAAAGGAGGAGTCAACATGCCAATAGAAATTTATAATGCAGGCAAATACTACGGCGACTTTAAGGCGTTAGATAACGTAAATATCAATGTTCAAGCAGGAACTATACACGGCCTAATAGGCATAAATGGTTCTGGTAAAACTACTTTAATCAAAGCTTTAGTAGGGATACATCACATTGATGAGGGTGAAATTAAAATACTTGGCGAACCTGTATATGAAAATGTAAATATAAAGTCAAAAATAGGCTATGTTGCAGATAGAAACAGGTTTTTTAAATCGTATACTATAGATGCACTGATAAAATTTTATAAGGGAATGTACCCTAGCTTTATGGAAACTAAATTTGATGAGTATAATCATAAGATGAAGTTAAATAAGAAAAAGCGTGTTAATGCGTTGTCTAAGGGAATGCAAATGAGACTATCTGTAATGTTAAACTTAGCAAGAAACCCAGAAGTGCTGATATTAGACGAGCCGACATCAGGGTTAGATGTGGTTGCAAAAAGAGACATACTTAATTTTATTATACAAGACGTGGAGGAGCGTGGCATGAGTGTATTAATTTCGTCGCATCACTTAGCAGAGCTTGAAATGCTTTGCGATGAGATAACTATGCTAAGTTCTGGGAAAATGCTATATCAAAGCACAGTAACTGATATAAAAGAGAAAATTAAGAAGATGCAAGTTGTATTTAAAATCCCATTAAAAGAGGGAACCATAAATGAATTAAGGCAACTAGACATTATACTGGATGTTTCAAATATAGGTAGCGTGTATTATATTGTTACCAATAACATAGAACAAGCCATAGAAAAATTAAAAGGGTTAGACGTTGTTTTGATAGAAAACATCCCTATGAGTATAGAAGAAATATTTATATATACAAATTTGGATAAGGAGTGGGAACATGAAGACATTAATAAAATATGAAATAAAAACTAATTTACCGATAATATTAATTTTTATGGTGGGAGCAGCCTTATTTGGCGGAACATTATTTTATGATAGTATGAATGCATACAACTCATATGTTAGATTAGGAACCAGCTCTTATATGGTTATAGATATGGTAAGTATTATCTTGCACCTTGCATTTTATTGCAGTGCAATACTAACGATGGTTATGGTGTTTTTCCAATTTAAGCAGGTGAAAAACGACGATATTAGCGAATTTATTTTATCTTTACCGGTTACAACAAAAACTATTATTATCTCAAAGATGATGGTTGGCATAGGCACTATATTAATTGTGAATACCATGGCAACAATATTTTTTATTTTAACCTGGGTAAAAACAAATTTTTGGATATCAGATGCAAGAGCATTAAGATTTGCAGGGGAGATAGAAAGTCAATATGATACTATACCAGCCATAATTACGATGGTTTTAATATATACGCTTAATATTATATTAGTATATCTATTTTTGGTAATGATGCAGTTTGTAATAAAACGTGCAGGAGCAAGCGTAACAGTTAGCCTGTTGGGTGCATTATCAATACCATATATATTAGTTTTTGTAGCCCAGCTATTCAAAAATTCGGGACTAGGCAACTTAATACAAGATATAACGACAAGATTTATAAAAACCTTCACATTTTATAACGTGAATACGGCTATATATCAAGAGGAGACGTTTATGGGGTTTATCTCATATCGTAAGATGGGTATACGGGAGTTGATTTTAGTATTTGGGATATTATTTTGTATAACAACAATATTTTATATGAACAAAAAAGTAGGATTTACCGAATTTAGGTCGTTTTGCTATTCAAAGAGGTGTGATATATTATTAAAGATGGGGGTGACGATATGCAGCCTTATAGCACCGTTTTATATAGCGTATATATGGTCAATCCAAAATTACTATATTTATATGCCTATCAGTGCAATAGGAGGATATTTAGTAATAAATAGATTTATTATTAAAGATAGAGAGAGCGGGGTTTAGACATGAAGTGGAGTATTTTATTTTTTATATTAACTATGGCAAGCTTTGGGACTTATGCATTGTTAGAAGATGAAATAGATATAGTTTTGGTTGATGCACATCGAGAAAGTGAAAATAGCGAGGCAGAATTTATTACTGATACTATCAGTGTGGAAACTCTTGGTAATATAGAATTCTATAGTAAGATGACTGAACTTGCTGATGTACTATGGGATATTATGTATAATAAGCATAATATAGATATGACGATATGGACAGATGCAGTTTATGGAAATGTGTATAGTTATTTTGGATATTACAATCCAGGGGATACTGATGAGATTGAGTTAATATTACAAACAATAGAAGAGTATTTAAAAATTCATAATCTAGAATTAACTGTAACGCAGGATTTAGACGGAAATGAATTTTTTAAATATACAGACGATGAATATCACGTAGAATTTTATACAGGTGAGATTGAGAGTTTGCCACATAATACAACTTTCTTTGATAGTTATTCTATAATCAATAGACACTATAATTACACAAATTATGTAGGGTTAATAGTTCGCCCAATTGAACTAGATTTTTCTGACTATACAAGACAGGTGGACATAGAGCCTGCACTTAAGCAACAAATGCAACAAATATATCAAAGGGTTAGCACAGATGGATTATTTGTGGAAAATTTTATGTTTGGTGGAACAAGGCAAGCAGTAAGGTATAGACAAGCGTTAAGTAGTATACGGTTAAATATGACACTAGAGATGGAAGATAATCAGATATGCAAAGTTGGTATTGCGGGAAGTTGCACTGCACCAGAATTAACAATAACTCAAATAGATATGATACAAAAAATGATGAATGAGCTGGGTATGCAAGATTGTAGTACAGTGATTACAAAAATAAACGAAATTTTACAAAATAACAATGTATCAAATTATGAGATATCTGAAGAGGGATTTAAATATAAGCTATGGGTAACTGGTGATTATAATTCATATGATGATAGATATTTTAGATTAAATATAGAAAAACCTAAATAAATGACTATTTGAAAACTACTTTTTAAATAATTTTAAATAAAAGGTAGTCCTTTTTTTGTGTAAAAAGGTTTAAATTTATTTGAAATGCATACCCTAATGATATGGGCATATAAACCGATATTAGAAAGTGTTAAATAAATAATAATAGGAGTGAATTAAATTATGATAAGAAGTAGTGGTATTATAATGCATATCTCTTCGTTGGATGAGAAATATGGTATAGGTACATTTGGTAGTGCAGCATATAAGTTTGCAGATTTTTTAAATAGAGCAGGACAAAAATATTGGCAGGTGTTGCCTCTGGGGCACACTGGATATGGAGATTCGCCGTATCAATCTTTTTCTGCGTTTGCAGGTAATCCATATTTTATTGACCTTGATATTTTAGAAGAAGAAGGTTTACTTAAAAAAGATGACTATGTAAATATAGACTTCGGGACTGATCCAGAATATATAGATTTTGGAAAGCTATTTAAACAACGTATAGCAGTACTAGAGATTGCATATGAAAATTCAAAAGGAAAGTTAGACAAGCAACTTGATAAATTTAAAGAAAAAGAAAATTTATGGCTAGAAGACTATGCTTTATTTATGGCAATAAAAGAACATACGGGTAATATTGCATATGTAGATTGGGAAGATGATATAAAACTGCGTAAACCTGAAGCTATTATAAAATATAAAACTGAGTTAAAAGATAGAATAGAATTTTGGAATTTTATTCAATACGAATTTTTTAGACAATGGATGTCTCTTAAAGCTTATACAAATAGTTTAGGAATAGAAATAATAGGAGATATCCCAATTTATGTATCAGCAGACAGTGCAGATGCCTGGGCAAACCCAAAAATGTTTAAATTAGACAAAGATAGAAATCCAACTGTAGTTGCGGGATGTCCTCCAGATGCATTTTCAAAAACAGGCCAATTATGGGGGAACCCAATATATGACTGGGAATATTTAAAAGATACAGAATACAGATGGTGGATAGACAGATTGCGAGAGAGTTTGAAACTATTTGATATAGTAAGAATTGACCACTTTAGAGGTTTTGAATCATACTGGGAAGTTCCATTTGGGGAAAACACTGCTATAAACGGTGAGTGGGTAAAAGGGCCTAAATTAAGATTATTTAAAGCTATTGAAAAAGAGCTAGGCGATATAAAAATTATTGCTGAAGATTTGGGATATTTGACCCCAGAAACTGTAGAATTTTTACAAGACACAGGGTATCCAGGTATGAAAGTTTTACAATTTGCGTTCGATTCACGAGAAGAGAGTGATTATATCCCTCACATATATGATAAGAATTGCATAGTATATACAGGAACGCATGACAATGACACTATCATGGGTTGGATGGAAGAAACTGGAAATAAAGACGATATTAACCATGCAAAAGAGTATCTACATCTTACAAAAGAGGAAGGATTAAACTGGGGATTTATTCGTGGAGCTTGGGCAAGCAACGGAAATGTGGCACTGACACAGTTACAAGATTTGCTGGGCCTAGGAAATGAGGCAAGAATGAATTATCCATCCACTTTAGGTGAGAACTGGATATGGCGTGTAAAACCGGGTGTAATAACTAATAAACTTGCAGATAAATTATATAAGATGACTAAGTTATATGGTAGGTGTAAGGAAGGGGCTGTTATTACGAAACGTAATTTAAATAAAGAGGACATTCTAAAGAGCATGGCAACCTATGCAAAAGTAAATTATGGAAGAAATATTAATACTGCAACCGATAAAGAATTGTTAAATTGTTTAGGCTTAGCACTACGAGAGCAAATGGTAGACGACATTGAAGCGACTGAAAACCTTTATAATACAGTGAGAAAAGCATATTATTTCTCAGCAGAATATTTAATGGGTAGAGCTTTGGGTAATAACTTAATTTCTCTAGGCCTTTATGATGAAATTAAGGAATTATTAGAAGAACTAGGCATTGATATTAATAG
>MDJN01000199.1 GCA_001995005.1 Candidatus Parepulonipiscium sp. PG-Nun2H_MBin03
CGTTTTATGAACGGACTTAAAAATGCTAACATCAACATCAACAGAAAAATGTTGGCGGACTTAGCTATCAATGATGCAGCTGCATTTTCACAATTGGTAGAAACATCTAAAGCTAACCTTAAATAATAAATTTAACCACAATGACGTAAAAGTTGCTGTGGTTTTTTAATGTAATTTGATCATACGCGAGAACTTAGCACTAAAAATTTCCAATATGTATAGGCAATAAAAATGGGTAACCTAATATTTTAAACATCACTTCAAATTAGGAGGTTACCCATGAATATTACTAGAATAGTATGTAGCGCTATAAAGTTTTTTATGCACGATAAGATAAAAAAATTGCTAAAGAAACAGGTTTTGTAAAAAGACACTCTAAATTATTACCTGAAACTTTAGTAAAGGCTATATCTATTGGTAGTTTAGGTGTTTGTAATCCTACGTCAGAAACTTTAGCATTAAAGTGTTCAGATATTCAAAATGGGTTGTCGATATCTAAAAAGGCTATTAATAAAAGACTTAATCACTGTGTTCCTCTGCTTAAAAGATTAATAGAAGAGGCTATGTCATCTAGTTATTCAATATTAGTTGATGATTGTCACTCTAAAATAACTAACCACTTTACTGATATAAAATTACTTGATGCAACAATTATTACACTTCCTGATAAAGTATCAAAAGATTATAAAGGCTGTGGTGGTAGAAATTCAAAAGCTTCTATGAAAATACAAACGTTATACAGCATGGGTACCCATAGCATAAAACACTTCGATATTACACAAGGGGTTACCCATGATACTAATGCATTACCAGAGGTAATAAATCAGCTCGGCGAAAACGAACTTTTATTAAGCGATTTAGGATATTTTGATATCAATTCATTAAGAAAAATTGGGGAGCAAAACTTCTTTATATCTAGGATAAAATCTAATCTTTTAATATTTGAAGAAGCAGATGATGTGGAAAATTTTTATAAAGAAATAGATATGACTAAGTTATTGAAAAAGAATAAAACCGATATACTGGATAAAGAAATCTATATAGGTTGTAAAGATAATAATGCATTAAGGGTTAGATTAATAGCAACTAAGTTACCATGCGATATAGCAAGTAAACGCATTCAAAAGGCTATAAAGCAAAATGGTGGCAAGGAAATTAGTGCAAAAAAACGTACGCTACTACATTACAATATAGTCATAACAAATGTTAAATCTGATAAACTAGAGGCGAGAACAATATCAGAGTTATATCGTGTTAGATGGCAAATAGAACTGTTATTCAAAGTTCTAAAAAGCAATTTAGCTATTGATAAGATGAATAATGCAAATACTGAGTATACGGAGGCGTTTATATATGGCAGAATATTAGGGTTATTATTAACACTCCCAGTTTACCATGAACTAGACGTATTGTATACAAAAGCTGAGGGGAGAGGGGTAAGTATCCAAAGATTTTATAAATTGTTAGTGCAAGAAATAAATAGTTTTATTGCCCTTACAAAAATGACATATAAGGAACTCAAAAATCTTAACAACACGCTATTACAAATAGGCAAATTAGCCTTATATGAAAAGCGAAAAAGAAAAGTAACAGCAGTAAATGTAGAAGAATTATTAAACACGGGATAGACTAATTGGTAAAATCTAGTCTAAAGTTCCCGCTTATGAATTATTTTACTAAAAATTATTTCAAATGTCTAATAGAATTCTTTTCCAGATTAACGTTTTTTATATAATTTTGTAAAATTTGTGACATAATTTTT
>MDJN01000200.1 GCA_001995005.1 Candidatus Parepulonipiscium sp. PG-Nun2H_MBin03
GTATATAGTGCAAGCAGTCATTATGCATTAGTAAACTTTTCTGACCCTTTTAACTTAGCAAAAAAACAAATTATGTATTCTGTAATAGGCTTAGTAGCAATGTTTATAGTTGCTACTAAGATAGATTACCGCTTTTTTTCTAATATTAGAATTGCGGGTTTAATCTATTTAGGTTCTATAACTCTTGTGGCATTGCTACCTTTAATCGGGCATGAGAGCAAAGGTGCGACGAGATGGATAAAAATTGGAGGAATTACAATACAACCATCTGAGTTTGCAAAAATCGCTACGATTATTATGTTATCTGCATTCATAACTAAATATAGAAATAAGTTACATAATTTTTGGCTTATAATCGGATGTGGCTTAATTATTATAATACCAGGAACACTAGTATTATTAGAAAATATGAGCTCAGCATTGGTTATAATAGCCGTTGGAGCAATTATTATGTTTGTATCAACACCGCAAGTTTGGTATTATGTAGCGGGGTTAGGTGGTGCTTTAGGCTTAGGTAGCTGGGGCATGTATTTGGCAAATACTACAGATTCAGCAATTGAAACTACAGGATTTACGAATATAATATTTCCGCAGTATAGACTAGATAGATTTAGGGTTTGGCTTGACCCTTGGGTTGACCCTATAGGCGTTGGATACCAACCAATACAATCTCTTTATGCAATAGGCTCAGGCGGTTTGTTTGGACAAGGACTTGGAATGAGTATACAAAAACAAGGCTTTTTGCCAGAACCACATAACGATATTATCTTCTCTGTTATTTGCGAAGAATTAGGACTAGTTGGGGCATCAGCAGTATTGTTAATTTATAGTCTATTAATCTTTAGAGGATTATCTATAGCACTAAAAGCAGATGATTTATTTGGTTCATTAGTTGCAACGGGTATTGTAGGTCTTATAGGTGTACAAGTATTAATAAATGTAGCCGTAAACACTAATACATTTCCGACAACAGGAATGCAACTTCCTTTAGTAAGCTATGGTGGAACGGCACTTGTAGTATTACTATCATCTCTAGGCATATTACTAAATATTTCAAAACACTCACGCATAAATAAAACGAATAAATAGACTGACATTATACCAAGTCTTAAGGAGAAATACCTATGAAGAAAAAACAAATGATAATATTAGTAATTAGTATAGCGGCAATATTATTTATTTTAGTCTTACCAATATGGAATGCACAAATAGTCGAATATAATGTGCATTCCTTTGCTGATACCCCCTATTATACCCAGCAAGATATCGAAATAGCCTTCCAAATTGACAAAAATCCGCATATAATGAATATTACCAGTACAAAAGTGGAACAATATAAGCGGACGTTGCCATTTATTGAGACTATAGAAATTGAAAAAGTATTTCCAAATCAATTAATAGTTAATGTTGTAGAAAAGCAACCTAGGGCATATATACCTTTTGCAGGAAGTTACTTGCTAATAGATAAAAATGCCATAGTAATAGAAGAAACAAGAAATGTTAATTTGTCACTACCCGTAATTGAAGGAATAACGGTTGAAAAGTTCATTTTAGGTGAAAGACTTGATAAAATAGATGATGATGTACTGTTAGCATTAGAAGTTTTACTCAACGAAGCAATAAATTATCAGATAATCTCCGAAGTGAAATTCATAAATATTGGAAATTTAGGTAATATTATATTGAAAATTAGGAATTTAGATGTTATAATAGGAACTATAGAGGACTGTTCAAAAAAAATGGCTTGGTTAAGTGATATTTACTTAGAATATAGTGTTGGTGTACTAGACTTATCGTATGTTGATACAGGCGAAGCTGTTTTAAAACCATTACAATAAAAATATAAGGATAAAGGGGGAGCCATTGTGCTTGAAATGTACGTAGAGGAACAGAGCAAGGAAGCTCAGATAAAAGTTATAGGCGTAGGTGGTGGAGGAAACAATGCTGTCGACCGTATGATTGATGAAGGATTATCAGGTGTTGAATTTATTACAGTAAATACTGATCACCAAGCGTTAGCTCGTTCAAAGGCTAATCTTAGAATTCAAATTGGTGAGAAGATAACAAGAGGTTTAGGTGCAGGTGCTAATCCAGAGATTGGAACAAAGTCTGCAGAGGAAAGTCGAGAAGAAATTATACAAGCTATAAAAGGAACGGACATGCTGTTTATTACAGCTGGCATGGGTGGTGGCACAGGGACTGGAGCTGCTCCTATTATAGCCCAAATTGCGAAAGAGCAAGGCATCTTAACAGTTGGTGTAGTTACAAAACCATTTAGTTTTGAAGGCAGAAAACGTATGATGACAGCAGAAAGAGGTATAGATGCTTTAACAAAGGCAGTTGATACTCTAGTTATTATACCAAATGATAGAATACTTGACGTGATTGACAAAAAGACCCCAATAGAAGATGCGTTTAGTAAAGCGGATTCAATTTTGCAACAAGGTGTAGGTGGTATAACAGATTTAATTACAAAACCAGGTATTATAAACTTAGATTTTGCAGATGTTAGAACTATTATGAGTAATAAAGGAATTGCCCATATGGGAATAGGTAGGGCAAGTGGCGAAAACAGAGTCGAAGACGCTATTAAACAAGCTACAAGTAGTCCTTTGCTAGACACCACTATAGAAGGTGCAGGCGGAATATTGCTTAATATTACAGGAGGTGCGTCTCTTGCATTAGCCGAAGCTAGTATGGGTGCTATGATGGTAGAAAATGATGCTGATATGGATGCGGATATAATATTTGGAACAGCAATTAATGATGAATTGGCAGATGATGTTGTAGTAACAGTTATTGCTACAGGATTTAATAATAAAGAAGCGGCACCTGTTACAATAGAACCTAAGGACCCAAATTATAGTACTATAAAAGGCCCACAGTTTAACGAAGCTAAACCACGAGGATTTTTTGAAGGGACACCAGAGATCCCAGATTTTTTAAGAAGACAGAAGTAAATTTTAGCAGATATTACGCTTAAGTGTAGTATCTTTTTTGTTTTGGAGGAATATATGAAAAACGATGTTATAGAAACGAAAATAATTGATATGAATTATCAAGGAGGAGGAATTGCAAGACATAATAACTTGATAATTTTTATTGATAACACAACTATAGGTGACCTAGTAGAAGCGGTTATTATAAAAGAAAAGAAAAATTATGCCATAGCAAAACTTACGAAAATAATAGAACCCTCAAATATTAGAGAAAATCCAATATGCACATCATACCAAGCGTGTGGTGGTTGCCAGATACAGCATATTAAATATGACTACCAAGGTAATATTAAAGAAAAAATCGTAAAAGATGATTTAGAGCGTATTGGCAAAGTAATTCCTAAAGAAATATATCCTATAATAACTATGGAATCTCCTTTTTATTATAGAAATAAGGCACAATACCCAATTAGAAAAATTAATGGTGAAGTACAGATAGGTTTTTTTGCTACAAAAAGTCATAGATTAGTAAATATAAAAGAGTGCGTTATACAAGATAAAAAGAATACGCAAATTATAGAAATTGTAAGAACTTTTTTGCAAGATTATAATATCTCCATTTATGATGAAGAAACTCATAGAGGCCTAGTGAGACATTTAGTTATAAGAACAAGCCACAATTTTGATGAAACGCTAGTTTGCTTAGTTATTAATGGTGACAAACTAAATTATATGGATAAACTGGTTGAAATGTTAAAAAATACTGTAA
>MDJN01000201.1 GCA_001995005.1 Candidatus Parepulonipiscium sp. PG-Nun2H_MBin03
TGTGAAAGAGTGTTTGCACCTTGGAAAGACATGGAGAAACTACTTATACAAAATAACATAGAGTTATTTAGTTTAGAGTCACAAACTCCGCTTAGTAAATTTGATTTTGTAGGATTTACACTGCAGTATGAAATGAGTTATACAAATATATTAAATATGTTATGCCTTGCAAATATTCCGATATTTGCAAAAGACAGAACCAAGGAGCACCCATTTATAATAGCTGGAGGGCCATGTGCATATAATCCGGAACCGCTTTCACCATTTATAGATTTCTTCTATATTGGTGAGGGGGAAGCATTATATGATGAGATATTTGAGTTATATAAACAATATAAAAATAAGTCAAGAGATGAATTTTTATTAGCATTATTACAGTTTGATGGGATATATGTACCTAAGTTTTATGATGTAGAGTATAACGAAGATAATACTATAAAGCAAAGAATAAGCTTAAATCAGGAAGCTAAAGAGATAATAAATAAAGTCATAGTAAAAGATATGGATGATGTATATTATCCAAAAAAGCAGGTAGTCCCTTGGATACAATCTGTTTTTGACAGGGTAACTCTTGAGATGTTTAGAGGATGTCTTAGAGGATGCAGGTTTTGTCAAGCTGGTATGATTTATAGACCGGTACGTGAAAAATCAGCTGATAGACTACTGGAGTATGCTAAAACTTTATTAGAGAATACAGGGTACGAAGAAATTTCCCTAGCTTCTTTAAGCACAAGTGATTACGGAGATTTAGAAAATTTCACCAATCACCTTATTGAGATGTGCAATTCTCAAATGGTAAATATTTCATTACCATCGTTAAGAGTAGACAAATTTTCGATTGAGCTTACAAAAAAATTGCAAGAAGTAAGAAAAAGTAGTTTAACATTTGCACCAGAAGCGGGTACGCAAAGGCTTAGAAACGTTATTAATAAAAATATAACTGAACCAGAAATATTAGATGGGTGCAAAATGGCATTTGAAGGTGGATTTAATAGAGTAAAACTATACTTTATGTTAGGATTACCGACTGAAAATATTGAAGATGTCTATGGTATAGCAAACCTATCTCAAAACATTGTTAGAACATTTTTTGAGATAGAAAAAAGCCACAGGCCAAGTGGTGGTTTACAATTAGTAGTAAGCACGTCTTGTTTTGTGCCTAAAGCGTTTACGCCGTTTCAATGGGAGGCACAAAATTCAGTTGAGGAATTTATAAGTAAGCATATGACGTTAAAAAATGCTATAAAGACAAAACAAATAAAATACAATCATCATGACGCATTTACAAGTATTATTGAGGCAGTTATAGCAAGAGGAGACAGAAGAGTCGCTAACTTAATATATGAGGCACATAAATTAGGAGCAACTTTTGACGGTTGGGGTGAACATTTTAATTATGAGACATGGCAACAAGCTGCAGAAAAGAGTGGCATAGATTTTGCCTTCTATGCGAATAGAAAAAGATCATACGAAGAAGTGTTGCCGTGGGACTTTATTAATATAGGTGTAACAAAAGACTTCTTAATAAGTGAAAGCAATAAGGCTACTAAAGAAGCTACCACCCCACAATGCAAAGAAAAATGTTCGGCATGCGGCGTAAATCAATTTAATAAGGGGGTGTGCCATGCGAGTTAGGGGACAATTTACAAAAGAAGGAAATGTGAAATTTGTAGGACATTTAGATACAATGAGATTATTTCAGCGTGCAATAAAGATTGCTAATATTCCCGTTGCGTATTCAGAAGGTTTTAATCCGCATTCAAAGGTATATTTTGCATTGCCTTTGTCAGTGGGCGTTTCAAGTGTTGGAGAGTATATTGAAATAAAAACTACAGCCGATATTGATTTAGAAGAGGCTAGACACGCATTGAATAAAGTTTTACCAATAGGAATAAAACTAACTAGCTTATTTGAAGTTATAGAAGGTACGCCAACTCTTATGAGTCAGGTAAATGCAGCGGCATATGTAATTATTATTGAAGATGAAGATATAGATAAAGTTAACAATATATTAAATCAACCGAAAATAATGACGACTAAAATGAACAAAAAGAAAAAGCAAGTAGAGTTGGATATTAAACCGCTAATTTTGGATTATAGCTTAAGTAAGAATGAAGACGCAGTTGTAATGCAAGTGAAACTTTTGGCAGGTAGTACAAAAAATCTAAGTCCAGATTTGCTAGTAAATACGATAGGTAAAGATTTAGACTATCATGTGAAAAGGCTTGATTTATATACCTTAGAAGATGATGAAATGGTGTCGTTAAATGCGTAAGGTGGGTTGACAAGCATTTTTTAGCATGTTATATTAGGGAAGAGTTTGAGTTCCGCACGAATAGGTTATAAACTTTGTGAGTACCAAATTCGGCGAGTTTATTTATGAGGAGGTGTACGTAAATGTACGCAATTATTCAAACTGGTGGTAAGCAATATAAAGTTGAAGAAGGCTCTATCATCAAAGTAGAAAAATTAGACGTGGTGGCAGGAGATGCTATTAGCTTTGATAATGTACTGGCTGTATCAAAAGATGATACATTAACTTTTGGTAACCCAGTTATAAACGGGGCAGTTGTAAAAGCAGAAGTGTTGGAACAAGGTAAAGAGAAAAAGATTATCGTGTTTAAATACAAACCTAAAAAATCTTATAAGAGAAAAAAAGGGCATCGTCAACCATTTACTAGAATTAAGATTACATCTATTACTGCATGATATGTGTAAGACTATACTTTAAGAATTATAATTTGTATAGATTTAGAGTAGAAGGACATGCTAATTATAGTAGGCATGGAAGTGATATAGTATGTGCAGGAGTTAGTACTTTGGTATTAACAACGATAAATTCAATTGATGCATTCTTAGATGAAACAATATCTATAAATGAACAAGACGAGAAAAAGGGCATTATAGATTGCACATTTTTAGAAAGAGAAAATGGAGTGTATAATGCTCAGACTACTATTCTTTTAAAAAGTATGGTATTAGGGCTTGAGTCAATTGAGCAAAAGTATGGAGAATATATTAGTATTAAAAAGTTAAAACCTAAGGATTTTAGATAATCCTATTTTATAGTCAGGAAGGAGGACGTTACAAGAATAAAACAGCCCTTGATATATAAAGAACTGTTTTATGTAACGATAAAACCATGATACGTTTCGAGTTACAATTTTTTGCAAGTAAAAAAGGAGTAGGTTCATCAAAAAATGGACGTGATTCTGAGTCTAAACGTTTAGGTGCTAAAAGAGCAGACGGACAATATGTAAAAGCAGGAAATATTCTTTACCGTCAGAGGGGGACTAAAATTCACCCAGGAAACAATGTAGGACGTGGCGGAGATGATACGTTATTTGCATTAGTAGATGGTCAAGTAAGATATGAGCGTAAAGGAAGAAGCAAAAAGCAAGTTTCAGTATATGCAGTCTAACATGTAAAAAGGTTTCAACTTTAAGTTGGAGCCTTTTTTTATTTCTATTAGAAAGGGGAGTTAAAATGTTTGTAGATAAGGTAAAGATATTTGTAAAATCAGGCCGAGGCGGCGATGGACATGTTTCGTTTAGAAGAGAAAAATATGTGCCAAACGGCGGGCCGGACGGAGGAGACGGTGGCAGAGGAGGACATGTTATTTTTGAAGTGGATTCTGGATGCAACACGTTGATGAATTTTAGGCATAAAAGGCACTATAAAGCAGAAGATGGTGAGGCAGGTTCTAAAAAAAGATGCCATGGAAAAGATGGTGCTGATAAAATAGTTAGAGTGCCTAAAGGAACCATTATACGAGAAGCAAATACAAATAAAGTTATAGCAGATTTGTATAAAGATGGACAAGTTGAAGTGATTTTTAAAGGTGGCAAGGGTGGCAAAGGAAATCAACATTTTGCAACACCAACAAGACAAGCTCCAAAGTATGCAGAAAAAGGACGAGATGCAAAAGAATATTGGATTACGTTAGAGCTGAAAATGATAGCTGATGTAGGGTTAGTTGGGTTTCCAAATGTAGGTAAATCAACACTTTTATCCATGATAAGCAATGCACAACCTAAGATTGCTAACTATCATTTTACAACGCTTGCACCAAATTTGGGTGTTGCTACAAATAAATATGGCAAACAATTTGTTGTTGCAGATATACCAGGACTTATAGAAGGGGCATCTGAAGGAGTGGGCTTAGGGTTTGATTTTCTACGTCATATAGAAAGAACAAAGGTTATAGTACATGTAGTAGATGCATCAGGCCAAGAAGGGCGTAATCCAATCGAAGATATTTTGGCTATTATGGCAGAAATAGATGCGTATAACCCAGAGATATTAAAAACTAAACCTCAAATAATTGCTGCAAATAAAATGGACATGGAAGAGGCTGGCGAAAATATAAAAGAGTTAGCAGAATATTTTGAAAAAAGAGATATACAAGTGGTACCAATTTCGGCAGCAACAAATTATAATTTGCAAACTTTATTAACTGATGTAGGAAATTTATTAGAGACAGTAAATAAAGAAGATATTATCTTTGAGCCTGAATTTTTTGAAGAAGAAATTAAAAGAGATAAATTTAGTACGGAAAAAATTGAGGACGGATACTATGTAGTAGAAGGTATTGGTGTAGAAAAAATGATTGGATACACGTCATTAGACTCAGAA
Organism: Candidatus Parepulonipiscium sp. PG-Nun2H_MBin03; assembly: GCA_001995005.1. GTDB lineage: Bacteria > Bacillota > Clostridia > Lachnospirales > Cellulosilyticaceae > Epulonipiscioides. The sequence continues at coordinate 4,636 of MDJN01000201.1, forward strand.
AAAGGGCTTGCATTTATGCAAAAATATCTAAAAGAAAAGGGCATAATTGAGAGCTTAGAAAATTTAGGTATACAAGAAGGTGATACTGTACGAATTTATAACGTAGAATTTGAATATTATAAATAGAAGGGATAAAAATATGAATAGTAAACAACGAGCATTTCTTAAATCACAGGCACAAAACCTTGACAGCACTTTACATGTAGGTAAAAATGGTGTTACTCCAGAGCTGGTTAACAGCATAACTCAAGCATTGGACGCTAGAGAACTGTTAAAAATAAGTGTATTAAATAACTGTGAGATTGATATTGAAGAAGTATGTACTATGATAAGCGAGAGAACAAAGTCTGTTCCAGTACAGATTATTGGAAAAAAAATTATTTTATATAAACAGCCTAAAAAAAATGCTAAAATTATACTACCAAAATAAATCATAAATGGAGAAGCGTATGAAAAACATAGCTAAAGTAGGAATAATGGGAGGAACTTTTGATCCTATTCATATAGGGCACTTAATTATAGCAAATGAAGTAATTGATACGTTTAAATTAGATAAAATTATATTTATACCAACAGGTGTTCCGGCGCATAAACAAGATATAAACCTTATAAATACAGTAGATAGATATACTATGACAGAACTAGCTATACTAGATAATCCTAACTTTTTAATAGATGATATAGAAATTAAACGGGAAGGATTGAGCTACACTTATGATACTATTTTAACACTTAGAGAAAAATACGAAGATATTTATTTTATAGTAGGTTATGATAGTATTTTGAGTATTTTGACATGGTATAAGGGGCAAAAATTACTAAGGCTTTGCAAATTTATCGTAGTAAGCCGCCCAAACTTAAATACAGATTCTATAAAAAAGCAGATTAAACATCTGAGAAAGAATTACAATGCAGATATTTTTAGCATAGAAAATGTGGGATTTGATATTTCATCTACTAATATAAGGAATAGAGTTTTTGCGAATAAAAGTATAAAGTATATGGTCCCTAAGAATGTTTGTGAGTATATATATAAAAATGAACTATACGCTAATAAACTAACTTTAGATAAGACAGAAATTGAAAAAACATATAGCTTAGTAAAATCCAAATTATCTGCTAAAAGATATGCTCATACAAGAGGTGTAGTTGATATGGGGCTAAGGCTTGCTAAAATGCATGCGGTGGATATGAATAAAGTATTTTTAGGTTGTATATTTCATGACTATGCAAAAGAAGTAACGGATTATAGTAAATATAATATAGAGTTTGATGAATTTGAGCAGAAAAATCCGCATTTATGGCATGGTAAAATTGCAGCTGAAATAATAAAGGATTTGTATAACATAACTGATGAGGAAATTTTAAATAGCATTAGATATCATACAACTGGTCGATGTGATATGTCAGATGTTGAGAAGGTGGTATATCTTGCAGATATGATAGAATATGGACGTGGTATGAGCGAAGAGTTAGACGAACTGCGTGAGATTTGTTATAGTGATTTAAACAAGGGTATGTATTATGGATTAAAATTAACAAAATATTTTGTAGAGGACTTGAAGAAAAGAGAAGTACACCCGAAATTAGATTCGATAATGGAACAGTATAAAAAATATATTTAGATAGGTGGTTCATATATGGAAAAAGACTCATATGTTTTAGCAACTGAAATAGCACGTATTTTAAATAGAAAAAAGCTTGAACAACTTCAGATTATAGATATTAGGGAACTAACAACTCTGACTGACTATTTTGTAATTGCAATTTGTTCTAACACTCGCCAGACTCAGGCAATAGCAGAAGAGCTTGAATATCTTTTAGAAGAACAAGATTGTATAGCACATCAAAAAGAAGGATATAATACAGCAACTTGGATTTTAATTGATTATTTAGGCGTTATAGTGCACATACTATATAAGGAAGATGCTGAATTTTATGGCATCAATAGGTTGTGGCAAGATGGTAAATTAATTAGCTTATAAAAATACACGTAGTTTTGGCACTTCTAATGTAGAAGTGCTTTTTTATTTGTTAGAAAGGAAGGATTATGAAAATATTTCATACTAGCGATTGGCATATTGGAAAAATCGTCAATAATTATTCTATGATATCTGACCAAACATATATACTAGATAAATTTATAGACTTAGTAGAAGAAGAAAAACCAGATGCGATAATTATAGCAGGAGATTTGTATGACAGGCCAATACCGCATAAACTGGCAGTAAAATTACTTAATAATACGTTAACAGAACTTGTAATAAATAAGAAAATACCTGTTTTTGCAATATCAGGAAATCATGATAGCGGTGCAAGAGTAGGTTTTGGCTCAGATATTTTAAGAAAGGCAGGACTTTATATAGCAGGAGATACGTTATATGATAAGATTGAATTAAGTAAAAATAATAAGAGCTTTCATTTTTACCTAGTTCCTTATACCGAGCCTACAATTTTTAGAAGTAAATATAATGATATAAAGACACATCAAGATTGCATGGAGTTTATAGTAAACAAGATCAAAACAAATATGAACCCATTAGCGACAAATATTTTAGTAGGACATGCCTATGTTTCAAAGATTGGCAGTGACACAGTAATAAAAAGTGAGTCAGAAAAACCACTTTCTATTGGAGATGCTGAAGTTATAGACTATAGCATATTTAATGACTTTGACTATGTAGCCCTGGGGCATTTACATGGTAGACAATATGTAGGTAGACCAGAAATACGATATTCAGGTTCACTGCTTAAATATTCATTCTCAGAAGTAACGCAAATTAAAGGAATAAATAAAGTTGAGATAAACGGTAAAGACGTACAAGTAACGTATATGGAACTTAAACCGAAAAAAGACTTTAAGATTATAAAAGGAACGCTAGAAGAGTTGACCCAACAAGCGAGAGCAGCTGAAAATAAAACAGGCAAACAAAACAAGGACTATATACATGCCATATTGATGGATGAAGAAGAGCTGATAAATCCCATAATGGCTCTTAGAAAATTATACCCAAATATTATGTCCCTAGAAAAGATACGAGATAATAAAGAATTTAACCTAAATACTGACAGAGATTATAAAATAAAATCCCCAGTACAATTATTTGAAGAATTTTATAACAGTCATACTAATTATATATACACATTGAAAAAGCAACAATACGTAACGGATGTAATAGAAGAAGTGCAACGAGGTGAGTTATGAGACCAATAAAATTAGAGTTTGAGGCATTTGGGCCGTTTGCTGATAATACAATAATAGACTTTAGTGATTTAAAAGATAATATATTTGTGATATCAGGTCCGACAGGCTCTGGTAAAACTACTATTTTTGATGCGATTAGCTTTGCGTTATTTGGCGAAGCGAGCGGGGAAGGCAGAGGAAAAATAGATTATTTAAGAAGTGACTTCGTAGAACCAGATATAAATACTATTGTTAAATTTACATTTGAAATAGCATATAAAATATACTATATAGTTAGAGAATACAAGCAAACAAAAGATGGTGTAAAAATAGTTAGATGTACGCTAGAGTATGAAGATACATTTTGTAAAGATAAAATAGTGATTTCTGGTAAGACCAATGTGGATAAAGAAGTAGAAGCTATTTTAGGGCTAAATAAAAATCAATTTAGACAAATAGTAATGTTACCGCAAGGTGAGTTTAAGAAATTGTTAGTTTCTGATACAAAAGATAAGCAAGAAATTTTTAGACATATATTTGGAACACAAATTTATAAAGATATCCAAGACGAGCTTAAACAACGTGCTAAAAATGTTAAAGATAAATATATACTTGCACAAAGCAATATAGATAATTGTGTAAAACAATTAGGAGAGTTTGATACACAAGATTATGAAAATATTATGAAGCAGACCATACAATATATTGATGCTGAAGAAAAAGAGATAAAAACATTAGACCAGGAGGTGAAAAAGTTAGAAAAAAATATAAATGAGTTGTATCAGCAAAAAGAACGTGCGAAAAATAACAATAAAGTACTACAAAGTCTAAAAAATACTAAAAAAGATATAGAGGATAAACAAAAATTTCCTATTAAAGAATACGAGAGTAAAATTGAATTAATAAAAAAAGTAAAAGACTTATCACCTATGTATAACAATTTAGTAGATTATAAAAAAAAAGTAAAAGACTTAACAGCTACCATTGAAACTATAAACAAAGAGCTTAATACAAATAAGTTAGCATTAGATACTAAACGAACGGCAAATTCACAGCTAGAAGAAAAGTTAAAAAATCATGACGAGCTAAAAAAACAACATACATTGCTTGAGGAATTAATTCCTAAGATGCAGCAAAGAGAAAAATTACAACAAGACCTGGTCGTGCACATAAAGAATGTGGATAATTCTATAGAACATAATAAAAAAATTAGTGACAGCATAAAAGAACATAAGAAGAAAAAAGAGAAATTAGAGCAAGAAATTAAAAAGTTATACGAAATTAAGTTAGAACGAGAAAAAATAAATAATATGTTCTCAGAAACAACAACTCAACTAAAAAAATTACGAGAAGCTTTTAAATTAGTTAAGGATTATGAAGAAGTAGTAGACAGATATGCAAAAAATAAGAAAAGTTATGAAGCCAAACGTGAAGAATATGATAAGATTAAAAAGAGATACGAAAAGTTAGAAAGAATTTATAGCGACGAGCAAGCAGGTATACTGGCGAGTACGCTAGAAGATGATATGCCGTGTCCGGTATGTGGTTCAACGCAACACCCAAGCCCCGCTAGTATATCAGCGAACTTAAAGGTGCCAGATAAAAAAGAACTAGATATGTTAAAGAAATCCGTTGAATATAGTAACACTCAAAAGGACGAGGCTTGTACTAAAGTGGCTGCAATACATCAAGATAAACAAAATAAATATGATAATATAAATAAGATTTTATTAGAATTACAAATCGGAGAATATACAGAGAATACCAGTAAAAAAGTAACGGAAAAAGGCAAAGAAATAAATAAATGTAGCCAAAATCTAGAAGAGAAACTAAAAGGTATAAATGCTCAACTTAGTTTAGAAACAAAATGGCAAGAAGATTTGGAAGAATGTAAAAGCATGTTAACTAAATTAGAAAATGAAAGTGAAAGTGAACAACAGAAGCTAAAAAAACTTGAAATTGATACGGCTAAACTACAACAAGGTTTAGTTGCAATTGAAGTAAATGGCAATCAAAGTATTAAGGATATAACTGATAAGCGTACTCAAATTGATAACCAGATAAAATCAGAGCAAGAAGCACACAAAGTATTGCAAGAAGAGATAAAAAATTTAAGCAATGTACAAATAGAAAAATCTACAACTAAAGAAAATCAACTTAACAGACAACAAGAATTAGAAAATCAGATCGCTAAAGGAAAAGCAGACTTACAAAAAGAATTAGTTTCTTTAGATATAGATTTAGAAAAATTTCGTAATATATTAGAAGATATAGTGAACATAGAAATGTATGAAGAAGCTGTGAGTAAGTATAAAGAAGAATTGCATGCATTAAAAGTTGCAGAAAGTGAACTACAAAAGCAGCTAAAAGATGAATATTTAAAAGATATTAATGAAATAGAATTTATTATTAGTAAAATAAAGTGTGAAAGAAATAAGTTGCACGAACAGAGTAAGCAAAGAAATGGTAATAAAAAGAGCAAATGTAATGTTTTGGACAACATGAAAGTGCTTTATGAGGAATATAAAATAGCCCATGAAGAATATGCGATAATAGGCGAGATAAGCGAAGTGGCAAACGGAAAGAAAAATCCGCACATATCATATGAAAATTACGTTTTAGGGGCATATTTCGATGATATAATAAATGCAGCAAATAGCAGATTAGGAAAGATGACTTCAGGAAGATTTTACCTAGTTAAGCAACAACAAGATGTAATTAAAGGTACAGCTCAGCGAGGGCTTGGCATATCAGTATATGATAATTATACAAACACATCTCGAGATGCAAAAACATTATCTGGGGGCGAAAGCTTTAAAGCATCGCTTGCATTAGCATTAGGACTTTCTGATTTAATACAAGAAAATTCGGGTGGAATACAAATAGATACAATGTTTATAGATGAAGGATTTGGCACACTAGATTATCAATCGCTAGACAGTGCGGTAGATACTTTAATGGAATTGCAAATAGGTGGCAGGCTTGTAGGGGTTATCTCACATGTGGACGAGCTAAAAGATAGAATACCTATAAAGCTTGAGGTTAGCACATCAAACAGAGGTAGTTTAGTTAAATGGGCTAGTTAAAATATACTTGGAGATTACACTTTATTGCCTTTACAAAGTTTTTGAGGTGTGATAAGTTGAATAAAGTAGGTTAATATTATTATATAAGTAGGAGGATATTATGATAAAACAATTAAATGCATTACCAGAAGTAAAGTATGAAGGTAAAGATAGCAAGAATGAATTTAGTTTTAAGTATTACAATCCAGACGAAATTATATTAGGAAAGCCGATGAAAGATTATCTAAAATTTGCTTTAAGTTATTGGCATACTCTATGCGGTGATGGAACTGATCCATTTGGAGTAGGCACAATTGATCGTAATTATGCAGGCACAACTCCTATGGAACAAGCAAAAGCAAAAGCAGATTTAGCATTTGCACTTATGCAAAAATTAGGTGTGGAGTATTTTTGTTTCCATGATGTGGATATTGCACCAGAAGGAAATAACTTATCAGAATTAAAAGCTAACCTTATTGAAATAACAGATTATATTAAAACTTTAATGGATAAAACAGGCATTAAATTATTATGGGGAACTGCAAATTGTTTTAGTCATCCAAGGTATATGAATGGAGCTGGAACAGCGTCGCAAGCAGATGTATTTGCGTGTGCGGCAACTCAAATTAAAAATGCTATAGATGCTACAATTAAATTAGGTGGTACAGGATATGTATTTTGGGGAGGCCGAGAAGGATATGAAACCTTACTAAATACGAATATGGCACTAGAGCTAGACAATATGGCAAGACTTATGCACATGGCGGTTGATTATGCAAGAAGTAAAGGGTTTACAGGAGATTTTTATATTGAACCAAAACCAAAAGAGCCAACTAAGCACCAATATGATTTTGATGTAAGCACAGTAATTGGATTTCTTAGAAAATATAATCTAGATAAAGATTTTAAAATGAATATAGAAGCAAACCATGCAACTCTTGCGGGACACACATTCCAACATGAATTGCATGTGGCAAGAATAAATGATGTATTCGGTTCTATAGATGCAAATCAAGGAGATTTACTATTAGGCTGGGATACTGACCAGTTTCCGACGAATATATACGATGCTACACTATGTATGTATGAAGTTATTAAAGCTGGTGGATTTACAAATGGTGGGCTAAACTTTGACGCAAAAGTTAGACGTGCATCATATAAGATAGATGACATAGTGCTTGCTTATATAGCAGGTATGGATACATTTGCACTAGGGCTTAGAATTGCTAATAAACTATTAGAAGACGGAAGAATAGAAGATTTTGTTGCTAAAAGATATGATAGTTATACTACTGGAATAGGTGCAGAAATTATAGCAGGCAAAGTAGGGTTTGAAGAACTTGAAAAATATGCATTAGGACTGGATGAAATTGAGATACAAAGCGGAAAACAAGAAGGTTTAGAAGCTATATTTAACAATGTAATGTTTAGTGTATAAAATAGATACAGTTGATGTTAAGAAAGGAAAATCATTTATGGAATATATTTTAGGTGTGGATCTGGGTACATCTGGAACGAAAACTGTATTATTTAAAAAGGATGGCCAAAAAGTTGCTAGTAGCACAGTAGAGTATGAATTAATTGCACCAAAAAATGGATGGGCTGAGCAAAATCCTGATGACTGGTGGAACGCTACAATTACTACTATTAAAGATGTAATTGATAAAGCAAACGTTAACCCTGATGACATTAAAGGATTAGGTATATCAGGGCAAATGCACGGGCTTGTTATGTTGGATAAAGATGGCAAAGTTCTGCGAAACTGTATATTATGGTGTGATGGAAGAACGGGTAAAGAGTGTCAAGAGATTACTGATATAATAGGGCAAGAACGTCTTATAGAAATTACTGCAAATCCTGCATTAACAGGTTTTACAGCTGGAAAAATTATGTGGGTAAAAAAACATGAACCACAGATTTTTGAACAATGCAGTAAAATTTTATTACCAAAAGATTATATAAGATATAAATTAACTGACCTTTATGGGGCTGAAGTTTCTGACGCTTCTGGAACTAATTTATTTGATATCAAAGCTAAAACGTGGTCAACCGAGATATTAGACAAATTAGGTATTAATGCAGAATTTTTGCCACCTACAAAAGAAGCGGTGGACGTAGCTGGAAAGATTAGTGAAAAAGCTAGTAAATTAACAGGATTAACAACAGATACAATTGTATGTTATGGTGCAGCGGATAATGCGGCGGCAGCCGTTGGTACAGGAGTAGTGTCGACGGGCAAAGCATTTACGACAATAGGAACTTCTGGTGTTATTTTTGTTCACGCAGACGAAGCTATAATTGATAAAGGTGGGAGAGTGCACACGTTTTGTTCAGCAGTGCCTAATAAATATACAGTTATGAGCTGCACACTATCTGCAGGGTTATCGTTAAAATGGTTTAGAGATAATTTTTGTAGTGATGAAGTAAATGTTGCAAAACATCTGCAAAAAGATAGCTATGACATTATAAATGAAGGTGTAGATAAGATTGAAATAGGAGCAAATCAACTAATATTTTTACCGTATTTGATGGGAGAGCGCTCTCCTATTTTAGATGAGAAATCAAGGGCAGTGTTTGTAGGATTAAGTGCAATTCATACAAAATATCATATGTTGCGTGCAATAATGGAAGGTGTTATGTATTCCCAAAGGCAATGTCTTGACGTAATAAAAGAGATGGGAATAAAAAATAATTTAATGTACGCTTGTGGCGGTGGTGCAAAAAGTAAGCTATGGCGACAAATGATGGCTGATATGTATGATGTTAACGTGCTTACTGTAAAAAATGAGGAAGGTCCGGCACTAGGCGTAGCTATTTTGGCAGCTGTGGCAAGTGGGATGTACGATAGTGTAGAGAGTGCATGTGAAGTTATGGTTCAAACTAAAGAAACCATTAAGCCTAATCTACAAAGTCATAACGAGTACGAACAGTATTATGAAATATACAAAAAATTATATCCTGCATTAAAAGAAAGTTTTGAAAGCTTAAATAAATTAATATAAAAAAAATCCATAGGGATATTTTAGGCCCTATGGATTTTTTAAACCATTACTCAATTTCAGATAGTAGAGGTACTTCTATCATTGATGGCTTGTAGGTTGTACTTAAAATTGCGTCAGGTTCGCTTGATAATGCAACTCCGACTGCATCCATTAATATACTAGTAGATACAGCTACGTTATCTGTATCGTTAAGCTCTATAGATTGAGTAGCAACTACGTAGTCATTTACAAAGTCGATACTAGAGTTGATATCAGAATAAAGAGCACGCTCAGCCTCATCAAATCCTTCAAGTGAAACAGATACAATAGTTTCGTCTTCAATCGTTACTACAAGATTCATATTAGCATCTGAAAATGCAAGATTTGCAAGGTATGTACCATCTTCATACATTGTAGAAGGTGAAAAAACCTCTGCAACTTCTCCGGCATCTGCATCGCCAGAAAACATTAGAAATCCGGTAAAACAAATTGCAGCAACCCCTAACATTATTGCTGGAACTTTGATGTCATGTAAATTAATAACCATAAATTTGTGGCGTGACATAAATAACCCTCCTTATAATTTTAACTTAATATTATTATATGGACACGTCTTAAGCTATATAACTAAAACTTAAAAAAATATACATTTTCTCCAAAAGATGATATAATAGTGTCGAATAAAATTATTAGGAGGAAAAGATGCAAGCATTAATTAGTGTATCAGATAAGCAAGGAATTGTAGAACTAGCAACAGAGCTAGCAAAGTTAGGAGTTGAAATTATATCCACTGGAGGTACAGCAACAGTACTAAAAGAAGCTGGTTTAGATGTAATGGAGATATCAGAAGTGACAGGCTTTCAAGAATGTTTGGATGGACGAGTAAAAACTTTGCACCCAAATGTTCATGCAGGAATATTAAACATAAGAAAGAACAAAGACCATCAACAACAAATGAAAAATATGAGTCTTAACAACATAGATTTTGTAATAGTAAATTTATACCCCTTTAAAAATACCATTTTAAAAGAGAACGTGACATTAGAAGAAGCGATAGAAAATATTGATATCGGGGGACCAGCTATGTTGCGCTCGGCAGCTAAAAATTATCAAGATGTTGTAGCCGTGGTGGACCCTGCAGATTATAAGGTAATAATAGAAGAAATAAATGAAAATGGAGTAGTATCACCTAAAACAAAAATGTATTTAGCAGCTAAAGTTTTTAGCCATACTTCAAATTATGATACTATGATAGCAAGATATCTTAATGAAAATCAACAAAACCCAATATTATTACCAGATAAATTAACGTTGACTTTTGAGAAAATTCAGGATATGAGATATGGAGAAAATCCACATCAATTAGCAGCATTTTATAAAGAAGTAGGATATACAAAAGGTTCGTTAGCAGAAGCTACGCAGTTAAATGGCAAAGAATTATCTTATAATAATATAAATGATGCAAATGGAGCCTTAGCATTACTAAAAGAGTTTGATACGCCAACTGTTGTGGCGGTAAAGCATGCAACTCCTTGTGGTGTGGGAAGTGCACAGACTATATTAGAAGCGTATAATAAAGCATACAAAGCAGATCCAATGTCAATATTTGGTGGAATTGTTGTGTGTAATGCAGAAGTTAATGAGCAAGCTGCAATGGAAATGAAAAAAATATTTTTAGAGATAATTATAGCTCCATCATATACTAAAGAGGCTATTGAAATATTAAGTACAAAGAAAAATTTACGTGTATTGCAACTTGAAAATATAGATTATAGATATGCACAAGCACTAGATATGAAAAAAGTTGATGGGGGCATGATAGTTCAGCAAGTAGATAATATGCTTTTTGCAGAAGATTTAGAAGTAGTAACTAATGTAGCTCCGTCAGAGGAACAACTAGAAGATTTAAAATTTGCCTGGAAATTAGTAAAGCATGTTAAATCAAATGCTATTGTATTGGCTAAAGAACAAGCGTCTGTAGGCATAGGTGGTGGACAAGTGAATAGAATTTGGGCAACGAAGCAAGCAATAGAGTATGGTACACAATTTTCAGGAGATGTTAAAGGAAGTGTTATGGCATCAGATGCATTTTTTCCATTTGATGATTGCGTAAAAGAAGCGATAGACGCTGGGGTAAGTGCAATAATTCAACCAGGAGGTTCGCTAAGAGACCAAGATAGCATAGATATGTGCAATAAACATGGGATAGCCATGGTATTTACAAATATGAGACATTTTAAGCATTAATAAATTTAGTAGCTTGTCATTTTAATATGATGAGCTATTTTTGCCACATTATCTGATAGAATTTTATAGATATTTATCTGCACATCTTTAACTTTACAACGAAAAGTGAAAATTAGCCGTTGAAATATTTACAAATATAGTTTAAACTGAAATATATTTAATTTTAAAGGAGGACAAAAGTATGATTTCAGCAGGTGATTTTAAAAACGGTGTTACAATAGAACTTGACGGTAACTTATGTCAAATAATAGAATTCCAACATGTTAAGCCAGGAAAAGGAGCAGCGTTTGTACGTTGTAAAGTACGAAATGTAAAGACAGGTGGGCTAATTGAACGTACATTTAGACCAAATGAAAAGTTGCCTAAAGCACATATAGATAGAAAAGATATGCAATATTTATATAGTGATGGGGAACTTTGTCATTTTATGGACAATGAGACGTATGAGCAGATTGCTGTTAACCAAAAAGAGGCAGAAGCTAGCTTAAAGTTTGTAAAAGAGAATGAAATGGTAAAAGTATTATCTCATGAAGGAAAGGTTTTTGGTATTGAAGCTCCTATAAATGTTGATCTTGAAATTATAGAAACAGAACCTGGTATAAAGGGAGATACAGCTCAAGGTGCAACAAAACCTGCAATCGTGGAAACGGGTGCTAGAGTTATGGTACCATTATTTATTGAGCAAGGTGAAAGAATTAGAATTGATACTAGGACAGGCGATTATATGGGACGAGCATAAGTTATGTTAAAGATGTTGAAAGAGAGGTGCATTTTCAGCATCTTTAATAGTATAATTCTAAGAAATTGGTATAGCACTAAATTAGTGTAAAAAATATTGTAAAAAGGCTTGACTTATTAAATGATATAGTGCATAATGTATCAAGTCAGCAGGAATACCGCTGGTGATTGAATATTGAAAATAAAATAGTATCAAGAATTAAGACCAGTCGATTCAACTACCGCAAGGTAGAAATGAGTATAAAATTAA
>MDJN01000202.1 GCA_001995005.1 Candidatus Parepulonipiscium sp. PG-Nun2H_MBin03
CACTACTAGCATCAATTAAATGTATTATAATATCTGAATATCTTGACTCTTCTAATGTTGAGTAAAATGCTTTTATAAGGTGATGCGGCAAATGCCTAATAAATCCAACAGTGTCTACTAACCTAATTTCTGTACCAGAAGGTAATATGACTTTTCTAATTGTTGTATCTAGTGTTGCAAATAATTGGTCTTCTGCGTATATATCACTATCTGATAAAGAGTTAAGTAGGGTGGATTTTCCTGCATTTGTATATCCTACTATAGCCACTATAGGCACATTGTCTTTTTCTCGTTTTTGTCTTAGCAATGTTCTATGCCTTGTTACTTCTTCTAGCTCTTGCTTTAAAATATCCATTCTCTCTCGTATATGCCGTTTATCTAGTTCTAATTTTTTCTCGCCTGGCCCTCTACTGCCTATTACTCCTCCTGCTTGCCTTGATAGCATATCTCTTGTACCTATTAATTTTGAGTACCGATATTTAAGTTGTGCCATTTCAACTTGTAATTTTCCCTCTTTCGATTGTGCTCTAACCGCAAATATGTCTAAAATTATAAGTGTTCTATCCATAACTTTTATGTCTAACATCTCAGATAAGTTTTTCATCTGCACAGGCGTTAATTCTTGGTCACATACTACACCAGTCGCACCTACTTCATCTATATATAATTTTAATTCTTCCACTTTTCCTTTCCCCAGGTAATGGCTTGAATTTATTTTTTCTACCCTTTGTACCAGCTCTCCTACTACTTCTCCTCCTGCTGTATCTATTAATTCTTTTAGCTCTTCTAAACTCTCTAATATTGCTTGCTCTTCTAGAGATTGCTTTTTGTACGCCACAAATACAATTAATTTTTCCATTAATATATTCCTTTCATAGTATTTTTCTTACTTATCTTCACAATATCAGCCTGAAAACATTTCTAAAAACATCTCTTCAGTTAAAATAGGAATTTCTAGTTGTTTAGCTTTCTTATTTTTACTAGAAGTCGAATTTATGTCATTATTTATTAAATAATTTGTATTTTTACTAATAGTTGCAGTTACTTTACCGCCTTGCTGTTCTATATATTGTTGTAATGCTTTCCTATTCGCAAAGTGACTAAGCTCACCCGTAATCACAAAAGTCAGTTTAGTTAATTTATCACTTACTTTTTTATATGATTGAAATTTAACTTCTACTAATAGATTTTCAATAATAGACTTATATTTATTAAAAAATTCTACCATTGCTTTAGCAGTTACTTCTCCTACCCCATCTATTTCTATCAATTCTTCTATACTTGCATTGCAAATTTTTTGTATATCCTCATCAAAATGCTTGCATATCAATTTTGCAGTTGATACACCTACTTGCAAAATTCCTAATGCATATATAAATTGATATAGCGGTATATTTCTTGCTTTATTTATATTATCTATTAAATTTTGATAAGACCTCTCTCCAAAGCCTTCTTGCGCAATTATTTGGTTTTTATATTTTTCCAACTTAAATATATCACTAAATTCTTCTAAATATCCTAGAGCCAAAAATTTCTCTAATGTTTTTTTTGATAAATCTTCTATATTCATGGCATTGCGAGATACAAAGTGTGCGAAACTTTCAAGTTTTTTTGCACTACAATTCGGATTTATACAATATAGATGCTTAGTATTATTTTCTTGTCTTATAACTACATCTCCATCACACACCGGACATGTCCTTGGTAAATTTATAGGCCCTGTACGAGTTAAATTTTCTGCTATTTGTGGAATAATCATATTCGCCTTATATACGCTTATAGTATCTCCTTTACCTAACTGTAAATTTTCTAATATACTAATGTTGTGTACGCTGGCTTTTTCTATAGTAGTTCCTTCTAATTCAACTTTCTCAAATATAGCAATAGGGTTAATTAAGCCTGTCCTAGATGTGTTCCATTTTATATCTAATAAAGTGGTATTAGCCACTTCATCTTTCCACTTAAATGCAATTGAGTCTTTGGGAAATTTCGAAGTTGCCCCTAGAGTTTTACTATATTGTAAATCATTAAAAGACAGCACTAAACCATCTGTTGCACAATCACTTTCTTTAACCTGAGTACTAATTTGCTGTATAGTTTCTTCTACAATATCTTTATCTACTATTTTATAACTTACTACACTAAACCCTAATTTATCTAGAAAATCTAAACTCTCACTTCTAGTTATAAAAGTTTCGTCACTTTCTACTACTGCAAATGCAATTAATCGTACATCTCTCTTTGCTGTTACCTTTGGGTCTAGTTGTCTTACGCTTCCACTGCAGAAATTTCTAGGATTTTTATATGCGTCACTAAATTTTTCAAAGTCACTATAAGTTATTATAGCCTCGCCTCGTATGACTAAGTCCTTAGCATAATCTATCTTGATTGGCAAATTCTTAAATGTTCTTGCATTTAACGTTACATCTTCTCCTATTTGCCCATTACCTCTAGTTACAGCTTGTACTAACTCAGAATTTTTATATGTTAATACAATAGTAAGCCCATCTAACTTATATGTTAATAACCCCATTTTATCTCCTAAAAAGTTTTTTAGCTCGTCGATATTTTTAGTTTTATTAAGTGATAACATGGGTAAATTGTGAGCTACTTTTTGTAAACTACTAGCAACTTGTTCCCCTACTTTTTGTGTTACACTATTTGATAGTATAATATTTAACTCTTTCTCTAGATTTACTAATTCGTCATACAATTTATCATATTCAAAATTTGAAATTAATTCCTCATTCTTTTGTTCATATGAATAATTAGCTTTTTCTAGTAAATCTACTAGTTCCGCCATTCGTTTTAACTTATCCATAAATCATCCTTTCTGTAAATTTGCATATTTTACATTAAGATTTTTCTTTTCCCCACTCTCAAATTCAATCGTGGCAATTATTTCATTATCAGGCATCTTAGCCATTTTAACAATGGTACCTCTGCCAAATTTTTTATGTTTAATTATATCTCCTGCATAAAGTTTAGGTATCTCTTTTTGTAAAGGTGGTTTATAAGTGCCTTGTGAGTTAAATGTCTTTTTTTGAGGCGATGTATAGCTAGTTCTATAAGTTTCGTAATTAGATTTAGGCCTTTTCATTGCCCCTATTGTTTCTATAACATCTTCTGGTAATTCTCCTATAAAACGTGAGGGGGTGTTTGCTCGTGTTTGGCCATATACTGTTCTTTCATTTGTATATAAAATATGCAGCTTTTCGCAAGCTCTTGTAATTCCTACGTAGCATAGCCGTCTTTCTTCCTCTAATTTTGCATCATCACTATCGCTCATATAGCTAGGAAACAAACCTTCTTCTAACCCTGGCATAAATACTATAGGAAATTCTAGCCCTTTTGCACTATGCAACGTCATTAATATAACCGCATTACTATCACTATCATAGTTATCTATATCAGCAACTAAAGCTACCTCTTCTAGAAAACCCTCAAGTGTCGCAGACTCAGCATTTTTCATATAAGCTGTTGCTTTAGAAACAAATTCTTGTATATTTTGTATTCTATCTTGGCTATCTTCGCTTTCAGTTTGCTTGATATAATTTATATAGTCCGTTTTTTCAAGTACTCTCTTTATTAAATTTACTATGTCATCTTTATTGTCTCTTAACTCTTCTATCACTTGCACAAATGACATAACCTTTACTGCAGATGCATTTGCTAATACTCCCAATTGGCTACAATTTTTGGCACAGTCATAAAATTTTATATTATTGTTAATAGCAAAATTATCTATCTTTTGTATACTTGTAGCTCCTATGCCCCTTTTTGGCACATTAATAATTCTTTTTGTAGCAACATCATCTTGGTTATTGGTTATTACTCTTAGATACGCTATTATGTCTTTTATTTCTTTTCGCTCATAAAATTTGACCCCTCCCAACATTCTATAAGGAATATCGTTGTAAATCATTTTCTCTTCTAATACACGTGATTGGGCATTTGTTCTATATAATATAGCAAAGTTTTTATATTCTCGATTTCCACTTTCTATCTCTGTTACAATAGTATTTGCTACAAAATCTGCTTCTCTATACTCATTTGCTACGCAAACTACGCTAATTTTTTCTCCTGTATCATTTTGTGTAAATAATGTTTTATCCTTACGCCCTTTATTAGTTGATACCACTTTATTTGCTGCATCCAATATATTTTTAGTCGATCTATAATTTTGCTCTAACTTTATTATCATTGTATTTGGAAAATCTTGTTCAAAGCCTAATATATTTCTTATATCAGCCCCACGCCAACCATATATACTTTGATCGTCATCACCCACAACGCATAAATTCTTAGAAGCATTTGATAATAGACGTATAAGTTCATACTGCACAGTATTTGTATCTTGATACTCATCCACTAATATATACTTAAATTTTCGCTGATAAAAATCTAATACTTCTGTGTTACTTTGAAATAGTATGCATACATTTATCAAAAGGTCGTCAAAATCCATGGCGTTATTTTCAAATAGTTTATCCTGATACACGTCATATAATTGTGCCAATATATTTTCACGGTAATCATTTTTGCCATCTTGTTTAGCTTGCTTTGGTAAAATAAAATGGTTTTTTTTGCTGCTTATACTTGATAAAACTGTTCCAATCGGAAAATCTTTTTCAGGTATGTTATTTAATTTTAGTATATCTTTTATTAAAGATTTTTGGTCTGATGTATCATAAATTGTAAAATATCTATTATATCCTATCTTGTTCCCATCACGTCTTAAAATTCTGACGCACATTGAATGAAATGTGCTAATCCACATATCTTTTAGGGTATCTTCTCCTATTAACTTTCCAATACGTTCTCGCATCTCAAGTGCTGCCTTGTTAGTAAATGTTATCGCCAATATCTCCCAGGGGTTTATATTTTCATTCGTAATAAGGTTAGCAATACGATGAGTTAATACCCGTGTTTTACCTGAGCCCGCTCCTGCTAATATAAGTAGCGGGCCAGTAGTATGCAATACCGCTTTTTGTTGCATACTATTAAGTCCTGATAAAAAATCCATTTTCTACTCCCATTCTTCTAATTTATCTAATATAAATTTATATCCGTTCACACCTTCTGCAAGCGTTCTATTTACTCTACTAATAGTTGTAGTAGAAGCATTTGTACTTTTTTGTATATCTATATACGTCTGTTTATTTTGTAGCATCTTTGCAACTGCTAATCGTTGTGCCATAGCTTGTAATTCTTTTTTAGTACATAAATCTCTAAAGAATATTTCACACTCTTGTTTATTTTCTAATAGCAATATAGCGTTATACATATTGTCTATTTGGTTTTGTTGTTCTTTATCATTCATCGCATATTCCCTTTAGCCAAGGCTTACGCATCTATTGGCATATTTCCTTTCTTTATTTTTCCACGCCTAAAAAGTCTAGTAATCTATCTGGATGTAAATTTAATATTAAATCTTTTGGAAATTGCACTTCTTCTATTAAAGAAATCGCTTCTTTAAACTCTCCCACTTCATAACATATATGAGCATCAGTGTTTGCAATAATAGGCACATCATACTTATTACAGCATCTTAATATTTCCATCATATTTTCTTTTACTCCCGTACGTAAACTAGTAGATGTTAGAGAAGCATTATTTAACTCTAATAATGTATTTGTAGCTTTTGAAGCTTTTACCAGCTCTTCTAAATGTTGCGGAAATCTATTATCTCCTGGATGACCTATTATGTTCACATAAGGATTATGCATAGCTGCTATTATTCCTTTTGTCACTGTATCAATATCCGCAAATTTAATGCATGGCGGGTGTAAGCTTGCAATTCTAAAATCCATCCTATCAAGTAGTTGTGTATCTATATCATCAATATTACCATCATAATCTATAATATTAAGCTCTATGCCCTTTAAAATTCTCATTCCATATACTTCTTTTGGGATTATCTTCATATTCATAAAAAAATACCAATGTGGAGAAGAAGGTAATTCTGGAGCATGCTCTGATATACCTAAAATTTCTATTCCTCTTTCTTTTGCAAATCTTGCATTCTCGTCAAACGTGCTGTATGCATGGTCATTACCTACTGTGTGGGTGTGGATATCAACTAAAAATTTCATCTTTATGCTCCTTAATTTATTTAACTGGGAAACCTACCTTTTTTTGCACTTTACGCAGTGTCTTTTGTGCTAGATAATTTGCTCTATTTGCATTATCTTTTATAATCTCATCAACATATGCCTTATCTTTTATCAACTCGTTATATTTTTGTTGTATCGGAGATAATTCACTTATAACAGCTTCTGCTACCCTAACTTTAAAATCCCCATATCCATGTGATGAAAACTCATTTTCTATCTGTTCATAATTATCGCCTGTTATTGCACTATATATACTCATTAAATTACTAATCCCAGGTTGATTTATCGGATCATATTTTACCATAGCTATATTATCGGTAACTGCCCTTTTAAATTTTCGTATAATAGTGTCCGCATCATCCATTAAAAAGATTGTAGCATTTTTATCTTCTGTTGATTTGGACATTTTTTTGTTTGGCTCGCTTAGGCTCATAATTTTCGCCCCAACCTCACCTATATACGGCTCTGGTATAGTAAACACATCCCCATATATTGTATTAAATCTATCTGCAATATCACGTGTTAATTCTAGGTGTTGTTTTTGGTCAGCCCCAATAGGTACTAAATCGGTTTTAAACAACAAAATATCTGCAGCCATAAGAGATGGATACGTATAAAGTCCAGCATTTATATTATCACTGTGTCTACTTGATTTATCCTTAAATTGAGTCATTCGGTTTAACTCACCCATGTACGTAAAACAATTTAATATCCATCCAAGCTCTGCATGTCCACTCACATGAGATTGGTAGTATATGATACTTTTTTTAGGATCCAATCCTGCTGCTATATATTGCACCAATAAATTACGTGAGTTTGCTCTAAGTTTGGCCGGGTCTTGTCTTACAGTAATCGCATGCATATCAACTATGCAATATAAACAGTTATATTCATCTTG
>MDJN01000203.1 GCA_001995005.1 Candidatus Parepulonipiscium sp. PG-Nun2H_MBin03
CGTGTGACAGACCCGAATAGTGCAGTAAAGCAAGGTCTTGCATTAGTACCTGAAGAAAGAAGAAAAGAAGGTATTCTAGTAGATGAACCAGTATATAGTAACCTATCTTCAACAGCTCTAAACAAATATACGAATAAATTTGGCTTTATAGATACAAAGGCAGAAAATAAAAAAGCTCTGCAACTTATTGATGAATTAGGGATAAAAACTCCATCTGAATTTCAGCTAGTAAAACTTTTATCAGGTGGTAATCAACAAAAAGTAGCCGTAGGAAAGTGGTTAATTTCTGATGCAGAAATTTATATATTTGATGAGCCAACAAAAGGGGTTGACGTAGGTGCAAAGCAAGATATATTTGAACTTATAGGAAGACTTGCAGAAATAGGTAAGGGTATAATATATGCAACTTGTGAATTTGCAGAAATTTTGGGTATAACGGATAGAATATACGTTATGTACGACGGGGAGATAGCTAAGGAATTAAATACAAAAGATACTAACGAAGAAGAGTTATTATATTATTCAACAGGAGGTAAATAATTTTGGAAAAGAAAACAGATACTATGCACAATATTATGAGTTTTATTAGTAAATGGGGAATAGTTTTAACTATAATCTTTTTGACTATATTATTTGGTACAATGATGCCTAGTACATTTTTAACTGTAAGTAATATGACGACTATTTTAAGAAGTATCTCTATCGTAACTGTAATCGCTATAGGAGTTACCCTGTCACTAACTGTTAATGGGTTTGACTTATCTGTAGGTTCAACAGCAACATTTTCTGCAGCATTAGTTATGACAATGTTTATATGGAATGGGCTTGATACGTTTGTATCTATGGCGATTGCACTAGTAGGAGTAATGTTAGTGGCGATAGTAAATACAACATTAATAGTAAAGTTTAAAGTGCCTGATACATTAGCAACTCTTGCGTCAATGTTTGTATTTCAAGGGGTAGCCATGACTTACTCTGGTGGTGGATCAGTTACAGAAAATATGATACGACTAAATGGAGTGCAAACTACGGGAAAGGTACCGGCATTATTTAAGCAGTTTGGGCAAGCACCTTGGATTATTATAATTATGTTAGTAATTGTAATTTCGGTACACATATTTTTGAGTTATACAAAACATGGCAGATACCTATACACGGTAGGTGGGAATATAGAAGCGGCTCGCCTTTCTGGTATAGCGGTTAATAAATATAGGGCATTGGCGTATTTTTTATCTACATTTTTTGCCGGCTTTGGCGGTCTTTTAATAGCAGCGAGAGTAGGCTCAGCACAAATTAATGCAGGTACAGGGTATCTTATGCCATCTGTTGCAGCAGCGTATATAGGATTTTCTTTTGCAGGTTTGGGGAAAGCTAATGCAATAGGAACACTTGCTGGAGCATTATTAATTGGTCTATTAGAAAATGGATTAGTAATGTTATCTGTACCATATTACTCATTAGATATTGTAAAAGGGGTAGTTTTAGCAGTAGCACTAGCCAGCACATATTTTAGAAAAAAACATTAAAATTAGGAGGAGCAAAATGTTTGATAAATATTTTTTAATGAAAGCAGATGAGGTAACACAATACGTTAAAGAAAAGTTGAATTTCTTTGATGCTAATGAAAATTTATACGCTAAAGAAATTGGGGATGGAAACTTAAATTATGTATTTAAAGTAATGTCAAAAGATAGTGATAAAAGCATCATTGTTAAACAAGCAGGGCCTGTTGCTCGTATTTCAGATGAGTTTAAATTATCTACAGATAGAACACGCATAGAGGCAGAAGTATTACAAAATCAAGAAAAATTAGCTCCAGGACTTGTGCCTAAAGTATATTTATATGACGATATAATGTGTGCTTGTGTTATGGAAGATTTATCTGACCATACTATTATGAGAACAGCTCTTATAAATCATAAAATGTTTCCAAAGTTTGCAGACCACATCTCAACATTTATGGTGAATACTTTATTAGGCACATCTGATGTATGTGTGGAGCATAAGGCTAAAAAACAGCTGGTAAAAGATTATATAAACCCTGAATTATGTGAAATATCTGAACAATTAGTTTATAGCGAACCTTTTAATAATGCATTAAATAGAAATAACATATTTGCACCTATGGCAGATTATGTACAAAAAGAATTATATGATGATAAAGAGCTGCATTTAGAGGCGGCTAAGTGCAAATTTGATTTTATGAATCATGCTCAATCGCTTATTCATGGAGATTTGCACACAGGTTCTATTTTTATAACACCTGAGTCTACTAAAGTATTTGATCCTGAATTTGCATTTTATGGACCTATGGGATACGATATAGGTAATGTTGTGGCTAATTTATTATTTGCTTGGTGCAATGGGATGGCAACTATAGAAGATGCAGATGAGAGAAAAACATTTGTTGACTGGGTTGAACAAACTGTAAAAGATGTTGTTGATATGTTTAAAGAAAAATACGATAAGTTTTTTGATAAAAATGTTACTGATGATATGGCACAAACAGATGGATTTAAAGAGTGGTATTTAGATAGTATATTAACAGATACCGCAGCCGTAGCTGGTCTTGAGATGATACGTCGAACAGTAGGTATTGCAAACGTAAAAGATATCACAACTATCAAAGACACAGACAAACGAGTAAAAGCAGAAAAAATGTGCATCAAAATGGCTAAAGCGTTTATTATGAACAGAACTAGCTATAAGAAAGGAGCCGATTATATTACTACTTTAAAAGCAATGGAATAACGTAAATTAATTATATAATATATCAGGAGGCTGGCTACAATGGAAAAAAGAAGTATTTTAAGTTACGAAACAGTAAGTTTAGACGACGCTAAAAGTGCATTGGTAATTATAGACCAAACTAAATTACCTTATGAAACTGTAATAAGTGAACTTACAACACAAAAACAAATTTGGGATGCAATATATAGATTAGAAGTAAGAGGGGCACCGGCTATTGGTATTGCTGGTGCGATGGGAGTGTATTTGGCTGCAAAAGAAATTAATACAGAAGACTATAAAGAGTTTTGCGAGCAGTTTAAAAAGGCCAAAGAATATCTTGATTCTTCAAGACCGACTGCAGTAAATTTATCTTGGGCACTGAATAGAATGGAAAGTATAGTTTTGAACAATAAAACTGCAACTGTAGCCGAAATTAAGAAATTGCTACATGACGAAGCTGTTGAGATTAAGGCAGAAGATGTATGGGTATGCAAAACTATAGGTGAATACGGAGTAACTCTTATTAAAGATGGAGATGGCGTATTAACTCATTGTAATGCAGGGCAACTTGCGACTGCAAAATATGGCACAGCAACAGCACCAATGTATTTAGCTCATGAAAAGGGATACAAAATTAAAGTATATGCAGACGAAACGAGACCTTTGCTACAAGGAGCAAGACTTACTTCGTATGAACTTCATTCAGCGGGCATAGACGTAACATTAAATTGCGATAGTGCATCTTCTACTATACTAAAAAATGGTTGGGTGCAAGCTGTATTTGTGGGGTGTGACCGTGTAGCTGCAAATGGAGATACTGCTAATAAAGTGGGTACCGCAAATCTTGCTATTTGTGCAAAATATTACAATGTACCTGTTTATATTTGTGCACCAACTTCAACAATTGATATGAATTGCAAAAATGGTAAAGATATTCATATTGAAGAAAGGCCGTCAGAGGAAATTACCGAAATGTGGTATACAAATAGAATGGCTCCAGACGGAGTAAAAACATTTAACCCAGCATTTGACGTTACGGATAATCAATGTATTGCAGGTATTATTACTGAATACGGCATAGCATATCCACCATTTGAGGAGTCGCTAAAAGAAATATTTGTGAAGAAAAACAATACTAAGAAATAGGAGATGTGTATATGTATCCATCTGACTACGAAGCAAAAAAGACAATTATAGAAGTCGGAAAACGTATGTATGATAAAGGATTTGTGGCTGCAAATGATGGTAACATTAGTTGCAAGGTAGGCCCAAGTGCTTTGTGGACCACTCCTACGGGAGTGTCTAAAGGTTTTATGACACCAGACATTTTAGTTAAAATGGATTTAGACGGAAAAATTCTACTAGGAAAGCATAAACCTTCATCAGAAGTTAAAATGCACATAAGGGTATATCAAGAAAATCCAGATATTTTAGCTGTAACACATGCACATCCGCCTGTTGCAACATCATTTGCAATTGCAGGAATAAATCTTGATAGAGCTATATTACCTGAAGCTGTTGTGAATTTAGGTTCAGTTCCTATAGCCCACTATGCAACCCCAGGAAGTACAGAAGTACCAAATTCCATTGCACCGTATTGCAAAGAATATAATGCAGTTTTACTTGCAAACCACGGTGCGCTGACGTGGGGTAAAGATTTAATAGAAGCATATTATAGATTAGAATCTCTAGAGTATTATGCAACAGTTCTAATGTATACAGGAAAGATTATTGGACAAGCTAATGAGCTTAGTTGTTCTCAAATAGATGAGCTTGTAGAGATTAGGCAGAAATTAGGAATAACTGCAGGAGGTATACCACCTTGTAATATAGAAGCGACTAATCTAAAAGATGTGGTAACTTCAGAAAATATACAAAAAGATATGATACAACAAATTACCGATAAAGTTACAAAACAAATTTTAGATATTTTACAAGGAGATGCGTTATGCAAATAAGCGAGCAAGATATTAACAATATTATAAAACAGGTAATAGCAGGAATGGCATCTAATATAAATGAGGTAAAAACCTATGTGCCTGGCCAAAGTGTGGCACCTCTGCAAGGCGGCGGATGCAGTACCGGAGTACAACCATGCACTGAAAGTATACAATATAACTATGGTGTGTTTGATACTATGAAAGATGCAATTGATGCAGCTTTTATAGCTCAACAAACATATGCAGACAAATATCAATTAAAAGACCGTGATAAATTAATTAGTGTATTAAGAGAAAAATTGTCTAAAGAAGCACAAAATTTAGCTAAAATGACTGCAGAAGAGACAGGATTAGGACGATATGAAGATAAAATCCAAAAGAATTTATTGGTCATTAACAAAACTCCTGGAATAGAAGTTCTAAACACAAAAGCGATATCAGGTGATGATGGACTTACAATAGTAGAGTGTGCACCGTATGGAGTTATAGGCTCAATTACACCTGTCACAAATCCAACGGAAACTATAATTAATAATGTAATTTCTATGATAGCAGCAGGAAATAGTGTTGTATTTAATGTACACCCTAGTGCAAAAAGAGTATGTGCTTATACTGTTCAACTAATTAATAAAATTATAGAGGATGCTGGAGGGCCTAGAAATCTTGCGACAATGATTAAGGAACCGTCATTAGATTCAGTTAAGGAGCTTAGCCAAGACAGCAGGATAAGATTATTAGTAGGGACTGGAGGAATGCCTATGGTAACTTCACTACTAAAGTCTGGTAAAAAAGTTATAGGTGCTGGGGCTGGAAATCCCCCTGTAATAGTAGATAATACGGCAAATATTCCTCGTGCAGCTAGAGAAATATTTAAAGGAGCATCATTTGATAATAATATTTTATGCCTGGCTGAAAAATCAGTCTTTGTTGAAAAAGAAGTATATGCAGATTTCTTATATAACATGGTTGAGCAAGGAGCATTTTTATTAAATTATGATAATTTACAAAAGATCATGAGCTTGGTATTAACACATGATAGCGACGGATATCATGTATCAAAAGACTGGGTAGGAAAAGATGCTGGAAAGATGTTGCAAGCTATAGGAATAAGCGGAAAAGAATCATGCAGATTACTTATTTGCGAAGTAGAACATAACCATCCGTTTGTATTATTAGAACAATTGATGCCAGTATTACCTATTGTAAAATGCAATAATTTGGAAGAGGCTATAAAATACGCATTAATTGCAGAAAAAGGTAATCGTCATACTGCCTCAATGTTTTCTCAAAGCATAGATAATTTAACACGATTTGCCCGCAAAGTGGAAACTACTATATTTGTAAAAAATGCCTCTACGCTTGCCGGCGTTGGATTTGGCGGAGAAGGTCATACGACTATGACAATTGCAGGTCCAACAGGAGAAGGGATTACAAATGCTGTATCATTTACAAGGCAACGAAGATGTGTTATTGGAGAAGGCGGGTTTAGAATAATTTAGTAAAGAAGGAATGTTATGGCTATTGGATTTTTAGAAGTAGCAGGATATGGCACAGCTTTATATGCACTAGATAAAGCGTGCAAAACTGCAGATATAAGTATTTTAGGAATAGATACAATAAACCCAAAAGATACGAGTGCAAATATACCGCTGACAGTGCAAGTTAAAGTTGAAGGGGATATATCAGATGTTGCCATAGCTATGGAAGTAGCAGGTGAAGAAGCACTTAGGTTTAATACTAAAGAAGAGATTATTACAGCAGTAATTGATAATCCATACGGTGGGACAAAAAAGCTTGCTAATATTTCTAAGGTGAAAATTGAGACTGAGCAGTTATATAGTGCTGTTGGAGTTGTAGAAATTTCATTTTTAACTAATGCAATAGTAATGTTAGATGAACTACTAAAAACTTCTGATGTCAAATTAGTAGGATGTGAAAAAACTTTAGGTGGCAGAATGGTAACTATTATTGTAGAAGGCACTGTATCGGCAGTGGATATGGCAATGCAAAGAGCGGAAGGCATGAATAATAAAGATTTAAAGGTGGCGGTGACTATATCTAAGCCACATCCTGAATTAACGAAGTTATTTAGACTAAAAACAGGGTAAGGAGCGGCATATGAAAGCAATAGGAATGGTAGAAACACGGGGATTAACAGCATCAATAGAAGCAGCAGATGCGATGGTAAAATCTGCAGATGTAGAATTAATAGGGACAGAAAAAATAGGCTCTGGGCTAGTGACTGTAATAGTACAAGGTGACGTGGGAGCCGTAAAAGCTGCAACCGAAAGCGGAGAGGCAGCAGCAAGTAGGTTAGGCGAGGTGGTGGCGGTACATGTGATACCAAGACCGCATGCTGATTTACTAAAAATCTTGCCTATTAGTGAATAAAATAACTATCAGGGGACGAAATAGCACAAAATTCGTCCCCTTTAAATATAAAAGTGAGGGTCAAATATGGAACAAGAACAACTGATACAATTAATAACCCAACAAGTTATAAAACTATTAAATCAGGATAAAATACCAGTTGGAATATCTGCAAGACATGTGCATTTATCTGATAAAGATGCCCGAACACTATTTGGCGAAAATTACCAGTTTACAAAACTAAAAGATTTATCTCAACCGGGACAATTTGCCACAAACGAGTTTGTAGATTTAATAGGAAAAAAGGGAACTATAAAAAAGGTACGAATATTAGGTCCAACTAGACCAGAAACACAAGTAGAAATATCGGTATCTGATACGAGAAAACTAGGAATAAAAGCAGTACCGAGAATGTCTGGGGATATTTTAAATACGCCTGGAGTAATTATACGAGGGCCAAAAGCGGAAATTACTATACCAAATGGCGTTATAGTAGCAGCGAGACACTTGCACGCTTCAATAGAAGATGCAAAAAGACTAAATCTTGCAGATAAAGATAAAATTAGAGTACACATCCCAGGAGATAGGGGCGGTATTTTAGATGGCGTAATAGTAAGGGTGCACAAAGATTATGCACTAGATTTGCACATTGATGTTGATGATGCAAATGCATTTTTGGTAAACCAAGGTGATTGGTTAGAATTTGAGAAGGCAGGGAGTGTGGAGTAGATGGTAAAAGTATTAGCAGTTGCTGACCCAGCAGTGGAAGTATATAAAAACATAATAAATGACTATAAAGCAGAGGTGAAATTTGATATTGTCCCTTGGGAAAATTATTTTGATACAATGATGAATGCATTTAAAGGCAATGCGGATTATGACATAGTTATGGTGGCAGGTCATTTATGGTTACGAGAATTTGTGGAAGCAGATTATTTAGCAGAACTTAATTATGATTTTGAAGATATACTACCGATTATTGCAAAAGAAATGATGTATGACGGCAAAATTTATTTATCGCCTTCATTTTGTGATGGACATATGATAGTTTATAACAAAGATGTATTAAGCAAATTAGTAGACATAAAAGAAGTAATAGACACAAATACGTATATAGAATGGGCACAAAAGCTGGCTGACAGCGGAATAGAAACCCCAGTAGCAATGAAAGCTCATGCCTCAGAAATATTTTTGGATGCATTGCCATACTTAAGAGAACATGGCGTAGATGTGTATGGTCCTGATGGTGCATGTAACTTTACAAGCGAGCAATTAGGAAAATATTTGACGTTGAAAAAACACGCTCATATAGATACTCACACATATGGAAACGATGAAATTAAAGATGCAATAATAAGTGGGGAAGCAGTGCTTGCAACTACTTGGAGTGGTCAATTAGGGGTAATAGCTAGTCAATGTAAAAATGCAAATAGTTTAGGATATGCTACATTTGATAAGGCTTGGAACGTGACATGGTCATTTGCGGTGTGTGAGTCTAGTGAAAATAAGCAACAAGCAATGGATTTTCTAGCTTATCTTAGAACCCCTAAAATAGATAAAAAAGTTGGAGAATATTGCGGAGCTCCTGTTAGAAAAAGTAGCTATACTACTGGAAATTGCCCATGGTATGATATACAGCTTAAAATGATAGAAGAATATGCAACTCCATTACCGGATGTAGCAGATTTATCCACTAAAAATCAGCAGTTATATGATACGATATATAATGAATTTAAAGGGGCGGTATGATGAAAGTTATAATTATTGGAGGAGTGGCAGCTGGAATGTCTGCTGCTTCAAAAATTAAGAGAATAGATAAAAATGTAGAAGTCATAGTATACGAAAAAGGGGAGCATATTTCATATGGTGCGTGCGGATTACCTTATTTTGTAGGCGGATTTAATGATGATTATACTAAAATGATAGCTAGGAGCAAAGAAGCGTTTGAAGCAATAGGAATAGAAGTTAAATTGAAACATGAAGTGCTTATGATCAAAGAAAAGGATAAAAAGATATTAGTCCATAATCATATAACAGGGGATACGAATATAGAAAGTTACGATAAACTAGTTATATCAACAGGTGCAAGTGTAGTTGTACCACCGGTTAAAGGGGTGTGCAGGCAAGAAGTATATTATTTAAAAACCCTAGAAGATGGACTGAAATTGCAAAAAGTTGCACAACAGCCACATATTAGAAATGTTATTGTTATAGGGGCAGGTTATATTGGTATAGAAGTAGTAGATGCATTTTTGCACTTAGGTAAGAATGTTACTTGTATTGAGTTTGGTAACCATATACTAGCTCCATTTGATAGCGAAATAAGCGATGTGGCACTGGACCATTTAAAACAAAAAGGTGCAAATATAAAATTATCGGAAAAAGTAATTGAGTTTACAGATGCACCAGTAGGGTGTAATGTAATTACAGATAAAACAAAATATAGTGCAGACCTTGTTGTAATGTCTGTTGGAGTAAGACCGAATACTCAATTTTTAGAGAATACTAAAATAAATGTAGCAGGTAATGGGGCGATAATTGTAGATAGGCAAATGCGAACTTCTATACCAGATATTTATGCAGCAGGTGATTGTGCTTTAGTTTACCATAAAAGCATGCAAGAAGATGTATATCTTCCACTGGGCACAACTGCAAATAAATGTGGCCGTATTGTAGGAGAAAATATTATGGGTGCACATAAAACTTTTGTAGGTGCATTAGGCTCTGCAGGTATTAAAGTGGGTGATTTGGAATTAGGTCGAACAGGGCTTAAAGAAAGTGACGCTAATAGACTAAAACTAAATTATAAAACAGTTGTGGTAGACTCATATGACCATCCAATGTATTACCCTAACCCTACCATTATAAAAATAAAGTTAATATATGAAGTAGGTACTAAGAAAATTTTAGGGGCACAGGCTATAGGTGAAAAAGGTGTTATACTAAGGATAGATATGTTTGCAATTGCAATTCATAATGAGATGACAACAGATGATTTGGGCATGACAGATTTGATATATGCACCACCGTTTGCAGGTGTGTGGGATGCAGTGCATATCGCATGTAATATAGCAAAATAAGGAGAGACAGATGAAGAGTAAACTAACTAATATAGTAGATGCTATAAAATTAATAGAAGATCATCACACATTAGGAGTGGGCGGAAATGTATTGCATCGTGCACCGATGGCGTTGGTACGAGAGATTGCACGGGCGAAGAAAAAATCCCTTAAAGTTATTAAAACAGCTGGGGCGATGGATGTAGACGTGTTATGTGCAGCAAAGTGTGTAGAAAGTGTAGATGCTGGCTTTATTAGCTATGAAAGTGAATATGGCTTTGCAAATTTTTATAGAAAGGCTGTGCAATTAGGCGAGGTAAAAGCTAATGAGCACGCTTGTTATACTGTAATATCTGCATTAAGAGCAGCATCTTTTGGAGTATCATTTATGCCAGTCAAAGGTATGCAAGTTAGCGATTTAATAGATGCAAATGATTATTTCAAACAAATAAGTGACCCATTTACAAATGAGATGGTGACTGTGGTTCGAGCGATACGCCCAGATGTAACTATAGTACATGTGCAAGAGGCCGATATGTACGGCAATGCAAAGATATATGGACCTGTGTTTGATGATTATACATTAATCACAGCTTCTAAAAAAGTTATAATATCTGCAGAAAAAATTATAGATACTAGTGAATTTATGGCACCTGTAAATATCCCGCATTTTATGGTTGATGCAGTAGTAAAAGTTGAAGGTGGAGCTATACCAAATTCGTGTGATAGATTTTATGATATAGATGTATCTGGAATTGAAATGTTTAGAAGTAATACGAATATAGATGAATATCTAAGAAAATATGAACATTTAGATAGGAGGGGTTAAAATGAGAATATGTGATATCATGATATGTGCTATGTCTAGATTAATCAAAAATGGGGATACAGTTTTTCATGGAGTTTCGTCTCATATGCCTATGGTAGCAACGATACTAGCAAAGGCCACACATGCACCAGATGCTGTGCACTTAAATATTCCAGGTGGAGTAGACCCGTATAAAGTGCAGTTAAAAAAATATACAAGTGCAGGAAGTGAATTAACTCATTCTAGTATAAGTAATTTTCCGTTATCTCAAGTGTTTGACTTGTCTATGAGAGGAGGGCTTGATGTAGCGTTTTTAAGTGGGGTACAATTTGATAATAAAGGTAATGTCAATGCATCAGTAATAGGTGATTATAATAAGCCAAAGGTAAGAATGCCCGGAGGTGCTGGAAGTGCAGTTTTAATCCCTACTGCACATAATGCTATAATTTGGCGTACAAAGCACGATGTGCGTACATTTGTGTCTAAAGTTGATTTTGTAACTACCCGTGGGAATGTGAAATATATAGTAACACCGCTATGTGTATTTAAAATGCATGAAGGGGAGCTGATTTTAGATACAATTCACCCAACTTCTAATATTGAAGAGGTTGCTGCTAATACAGGATTTCCTATTAGATATATAGATATAAAGTATACAGAATTGCCTACAAAAACAGAGCTTGATATGCTAAATAGAATTGACCCAAATGACTATAGGAATATAGAGTTTAAATAAATTATTAATTTACGTTAATCTAATTTACATCTTTTTTATTAAAAGTCCAACCCTATTGAGGTAAGATTTTGCAAAATTCAATCCAACATAACATGAATTAGATTGACGTGATTATTAATTTCCAATAGTTGACATATTGTGCTATAAATAGTACAATAAATCTAAAAAATAACAGGAGAAATTAAGATGCATAGTTTATTTAATACGACAATTTTATTATCTTTAGGAGCAGCGGTGGCTAGTAATATAACTACTGAACAAGTTACACAAACACCGGATTTAGTTGTAGTAAATGCAGAAGTGGCGGCTATAGACAGAGGGTTATTAGTAATTGGGCTAGATGAAAATTTTAGTGGTTTATGCAATGTCAATACTACAAACATAATTTTAGATGACGACCTAACTGTAGGTGATACTATTGAGATTACTTTTGATGGTAATATAATGGAGAGTTGGCCCGCTCAGATTGGTAAAGTGGATAGTATTGTAATTACACATCAAGGGAGTGACACGCTAAATGTATATCGTGAGGCGTTTTATGATTTAAGATATACAGATATTGATTTAGATAGACAAGCAGAATTAATAGCAGTAGATTTAACTGAAGTTACTAATCTAAATGATAGCCAAAAGCAGGCTTTACTATACTTAGTATCTTGTGATATCGATTTGTTTGATAAAATATATGAGTCAACATTTACTGAGTTAGAACAGCAAGGATTTATTAAAAATGAAGAGGTAGAGGATACATTTTTTACCTATTTTGAAAATGGTGTAATATATACTTTGAA
Organism: Candidatus Parepulonipiscium sp. PG-Nun2H_MBin03; assembly: GCA_001995005.1. GTDB lineage: Bacteria > Bacillota > Clostridia > Lachnospirales > Cellulosilyticaceae > Epulonipiscioides. The sequence continues at coordinate 12,435 of MDJN01000203.1, forward strand.
AAACCATCAAGAAGATGTGCATAATTTTAGTTTTGATATAGAAAAGTGGACATCTTCTCTAGGTGCTATTGGTTTTTCAGAATGTACAGCTACGCTAAAAGATGATATTTATATATGGACAATAGGGGAAACTTGGGCATATTAATAGATAGGCGATTAACCCGCCTATTTGTTTGTGACTGCAAGTAGCATATTTACCTCATTTTCGGTAGGGGTAACGGATAGAGTTTTGAAGTTATTATATATAACCATACCTGGCTTTTGGCTAGGTATTTTTTTTATGTTTTTACGAAGAGTATAGTCGATTTGTACATTACTAGACAATCTAGCACTACTATGATATGCAGCTAAAATAGCACCTTCGTATAAATCTTGATTGGTGAATTCGTACCCATTTTGAGATTTAATGATTACATGTGAGCCGGCACCATTTTTTAAGTGCAACCACATATCATGTGCTTTTGCAAATTTCATAGTAAGTTCATCATTTTGATAATTGTTTTTTCCAACATAAATATCCAGATTAGAACTAGTTTTAAAATGCAAATATGGTTGCTTATTTTTAGTCTTCTTTTTGGAGTCTTTTAACTTACGTTTTAAGTACCCCATATCTATAAGTTCTTGGCGCAGTTCCATTATATCAGTTTCGTTTTCTAACATATCTAAACATACTAGCACAGACTGTAGATATTTTAAATCATCTTTAATAATGTCTAATTGTTCTAAGGCTGCTGAGTGAGCTCTTTTTAACTTAGAATACTTTTTGAAATAAGCTTGTGCATTTTCGATAGCCGACTTATTGGTATCTAGTGGGATAACTATTTCCTGAGGGTTAGTGTCATAATAGTTTAGCGTAGTAAAATTGTTATCCCCAGGGGTTATGTTATAAGAATAAGCGGTAATCAGCTCACCATAGATTTTAAATAACTCATTATCTGTGCTAGTTTTTACTGCTTGTTGAAGCAGAGCTTCTTTTCTGGTGGTTCTGTCAATAAAAGTTATTATTAATTTTTTAATGTCAGCAGTCTTTTGTGAAATGTTATAACGATGATTTTTTGTATGTGTAAATTGTTCTAATATATCATTTATAGATTGGTTATGAGTTTTTTTATCAGCTTCTATAATGGGTAGGTCAAATGAATAATAATCAACTAAGTCGCCATCTTGTGTTTCATAAAGTGTAGGCGTAAAATTTGCTGATTTTACATAAGTTATAATATTATTAAAGGCATTGTATAAAGCTAATAATCCATTTTCTGATATATCTTTTGCATGTGAGTCAAGTTTAGCATCAAGACATATTTGACGTGATATTAAAGGGCTTAGCCCGCTGAAAGTTTGATATAATCTTTTATATATCTCATTATCTAAGCTAGAGATTGCTTCTATAAAAGTTAATTTGTTTACTAACAGTGGGTTTAACTTATCCTGATTTGGTGGATAATTATATATATAGTTAGGTAAAATGGGTCTTACTTTAGATTTATCATAAGAAATATGTTTGATACTATCTAGTATTAAATTATCTTCTTTTATAAGAATGATATTACTATGCCTGCCCATGATTTCTAGTATTAATATTTTATTAGTAATATCCCCTAGCTCGTCTTTTGCCTCAATGCAAATTTTTACAATTCTCTCAAAATTAGGCTGAATTATATCTATAATTTTACCACCTCCAATATGTTTTCTAAGAAACATACAAAACATTGGGGGTGTATTGGTTTCATTTTTACTAAGTGTGCTAAAATTAATTCTTGGATACTGACTACCTGCATTAAGTAGAAGTTTATAATTCGTTTTATTATTTCGTATAGTAAGTAATAACTCGGCTTGTTCTAATTGATAAATTTTATCTATTTTACCACCTATAATTTTTTGTTTTAGTTCGTGTATAATATTTGATAATACAATGCCATCCAGTGCCATAAAAGTCCTCCTTTTAAAATATAGGGTTTTGTTAAGTCGACAGGTTCAAACGTAGATTTAAGCATAACATAAATAGGCTTGAAATAAAAGGTGAACTAGTTTGAAATATGTGTTATAATATAGGAAAAAGGATGATCATATTTTTTTAGGAGGGGAATTATGAAGGGTGAAGGATTAAAAATTGTTATATCAGGACCTTCAGGGTCTGGTAAAGGTACAATAGTACAAGAACTATTAAAACAAGGCGATTACAAATTATCAATATCTGCAACAACAAGGAAACAACGCACAGGTGAAATAGAGGGGAAACACTACTTTTTTAAATCTAAACAAGAGTTTGATTCTATGATAGAAAAAGATGAAATGTTAGAATATGCTAAGTTTTGTAACAATTATTATGGTACACCAAAAGAATACGTTGACAATACAATAAAATTAGGACATGATATTATACTAGAGATAGAAGTGCAAGGTGCATTACAAGTTAAAAAGAAATATAATGAAGCTGTGTTTATATTTATTATGACACCAACCTTTAAAGAACTTAAAAATCGTTTGGTAAGTAGAAATACAGAATCTATGGACATCATAAACAATAGATTAACTAGGGCATGTGAAGAACTTAGTTTATTTAAGGAATATGATTATATAGTGATAAATGATAATTTAGAGGATGCTATAAGAGAAATAAACACTATTGTAGCAGCAGAAAAGTTAAAAAGTGGACGGTATGAAAACTTTATTAAAAATGTATTAGCAAACCAGGAGGCTTAAATGTTAGAACCATCATATACCCAAATTATGAATAAATTAAATAGTGAGGCAAACGAGAAAGTTGTTACTAGTAGATATTCTATAATAATAGCAACGGCTAGAAGGGCACGTCAAATCATAGAGGTTGTAAACCAAGTAAATACAGGTGCTATTGTAGATAGGAATAAAATAGAACAAGCAGAGGAATTTAAGTTTCAACTAAAAACTAAAAAAGCTACTGCTATTGCGGTTGAAGAACTTTATAGTGGTATAGTTAAAATTAGAGAGGTTGAACAATAGTTGTTTGCACGTGTTATTTTAGACCATGCTACGAATAAAGCTATAGATAGAATGTTTACCTATAAAATACCTAAGGATCTGTTAGAAAAATGTAAGATAGGCACAAGAGTTAAGGTTCCTTTTGGTTTTGGAAATCGTAATAAAACAGGATATCTAATAGAAATATCTCCGAAAATAGAAGATGTATCATATACCATAAAAAATATTATAGATATAATGGACAAAGAGCCTATAATAGATATGGAGCAGATAGATTTATTAAAATTTTTAGTTGAGTATTATGGTGCGTCATATGCAAGTAGCATTAATGCAATTTTACCTCCTGTTTCAGCAAAAGCTATTGAAGATGCAAAGCAACAAGAGACGTATATTGTAAGAACAGCAAGCAGTGACCAAATATGCGAATATTTAGATTCTAATGAGTCTAAAAAAAGCAAAAGCAAGCAATTAAGTATTTTGGCAACTATAATTACCCATGGAGAGGCTCCCTTATCAGAAATAGTAAGAAGTATTGGCAAATGTGACTCAAGTATAAATACTCTTATCGGCAAAGGATTTATTAAGAAGATCAAAAAAGAGGTCGAGCAAACTAAATCTAAAATATTATATAATAAATTTATGACATTAAACACAGAACAAAAATTAGCATATGATAAAATAATGGCTAGTGATGATTTATGTATTTTATTAGAAGGGGTTACAGGTAGCGGAAAAACAGAGGTGTTTTTGCATGCAATTCGTGATGTGGTGGACAGTGGCAAAGGTGTAATAGTATTAGTGCCGGAGATTGCATTAACTAAGCAAACTCAAGATAGATTTATAGAAAGATTTGGAAATATTGTGGCCTTAACGCATAGCAGATTAAATGCGGGAGAGAGAAAACAAATTTATCTAAAAGCAAAAGAAGGCAGAGTGCAAATTGTAATAGGTCCTCGGAGTGCAGTGTTTATGCCAGTTAAAAACCTTGAGCTAATTATAATAGACGAAGAGCATGACGCTAGTTATAAGTCTGAATTGCCTCCTAAGTATAATGCTATAGAAGTTGCTATTTGGAGAATGAGTAGAAATAATGGCAAGGTTATATTAGCTTCTGCTACCCCCAGTATTGAGACGTATTATAAGGCGAAAACTAATCAAATAGAGTATGCAACATTAACACAACGGGCTGGCGGAGCTAGTATGCCGAATATAGAAATAGTTGATATGAGGGATGAGCTGGCTGCTGGCAATAATAATGTGATAAGTAGTAGACTACATGGCCAAATAGAGGCTACATTAAAAGCTGATAAACAAGTTATGTTACTTTTAAATAGACGTGGTCATTCAACATTTATAAGCTGTAGAAAATGTGGGTTTGTGATGAAATGTCACCATTGTGATATGCCATTTACGTATCATCAGCGTCAAAATCAACTAATATGCCACTACTGCATGTACCAAGAAGAGGTGCCCGCAATTTGTCCAAATTGTCAAAATAAGCATATTCGTTTCTTTGGAAATGGAACCCAAAAGGTAGAAGAATATTTAAATAGACATTTTGAAAATTTTGGTATAGCTAGAATGGATTTTGACACCACGTCTAAAAAAGGTAGCCTTAATGAAATTTTAACTGCGTTTAAAGAAAGAAAAACCAATGTATTGGTTGGGACACAAATGATTTCAAAAGGGCATGACTTTAGCAATGTAACCTTAGTGGGTATTATAGCAGCAGATAGCTCTCTTTATATGGAGGATTTTAGGGCAAATGAAAGAACTTATCAGCTTTTAACCCAGACTTTAGGAAGGGCAGGCAGAGGGAAGAATAAAGGGAATGTAATTATTCAGACCTATTCTCCGGATAACCCAGTGCTATATCAAGTAAAACTGTCTAAGCATAAGGAATTTTATGAACAAGAGCTTGACATTCGTCAAGTATTAGGATATCCGCCATTTGCTCATTTATTTGTGGTACTCATGACTGCGGATGATGAACAATTATTAATAGAAAAGATAAATATGTTATATAGATATTATGAGTATTATAACAAAAAGAAGAAATTTAAAATAATTGGTCCAGTACAAGCTAGTATACCTAGGATTGCTAATAGGTATAGGTATAAAATAACTATTATTGGCGAAGATAGAGAATTGATACTTTTATATGGTAGATATTGTATTGATAAATTTAGTGATAAAGAAAGTACCGATTTTATTAAAATAAGTTGGGACGTAGACCCGAAAAGTATGATTTAGGAGGAAAAAATTATGGCAATTAGAAATATTAGAGTAGATTCCGATCCTTTACTTAGAAAAACATCAAAACCAGTTATAAAATTTGATGATTCACTACATGTTCTATTAGATGATATGGCAGAAACCATGGGAGAGGCAGAAGGCGTGGGACTTGCTGCTATACAAATTGGAATTTTAAAAAGGATTTTTATAGTTGATGTGGGAGAGGGCGTAATAGAATTTATCAATCCGACTATTTTAAAAGAAGAAGGGGAGCAAATAGGAGACGAAGGATGTCTTAGTGTGCCAAAAAGATTTGGACAAGTAAAACGCCCAAATATAGTTACAATATCAGCTCAAGATAGATTTGGAACTGAGTTTGAGATAACACGCTCAGAACTGTTTGCACGTGCCATCTGTCATGAGATGGATCACTTAAATGGAAAAATATTTACCGATTTGGTAATAGGAGAAATTTTTAAGATAACAGATGAGGAAGAAATTGAATGAAAATAGTATTTATGGGAACACCAGATTTTGCTGTTCCCACATTAGAAATGTTAATAGAAGAAGGACATAAAATAGAACTTGTTGTAACACAGCCCGATAAACCGAAGGGTAGAGGAAATAAACAAAGTTTTTCGCCTATAAAAGAAGTGGCAATAAAACATAATTTGCCTGTTGGCCAACCGACTAAGTTGCGAAATAATACAGAATTTCTGGAGATTATAAAAAATATTGCCCCTGATTTAATAGTAGTAGTAGCATTTGGACAAATATTGCCTAAAGAAATTTTAGAGCTACCTCCGCTTGGGTGCATTAATATACATGGGTCAATATTACCAAAATACAGAGGAGCGGCTCCTATTCAATGGGCAGTAATTGATGGTGAGCATAAAACTGGTGTTACCATTATGTATATGGACGAGGGTCTTGATACAGGTGATATGCTATATAAAAAGGAAATTGAGATACTAGAAGAAGATAACTCAGGCACGCTTTTTGAAAAAATGAGTGAATTAGGGAAAGAAGCTCTTAAAGAGGCGTTGCCTGCTATTATATCAGGTGGTAAGCAAAGAATACCACAACAACATGAAAATGCAACGATTGCTCCAAGAATTACCAAGTCACTAGGGAAAATAGATTTTAATTTGCCGGCGACTGTAATCAGTAATTTAATAAAAGGATTATATCCTTGGCCTATAGCATTTATAGAATATAAAGATATGCTGATAAAAATTCATAAAGCATGCGTTGTTGAGGAAGATAGCGAAAAGAGGCCTGGAACCATTGTGAAGGTTGATAAAGATGGGATAATGGTTCAAACATCTGATAAAATGTTGTTATTAACAGAAATTCAAGTTCCTAATAAAAAGAAGATTGCTGTATCTGAGTATATTAAGGGAAATGTAATTGAAGAAGGTTATGTTCTATGAAAACAGCCCGTGAAACTATTATAGACATATTAACTAAAGTAGAAACAGAACAAGCGTATTTGCAGTTAGTATTAAAAAATGAAATAGACCATTTATCAAATATAGATAAGAACTTTGTTACAGAAGTTGCAAGTGGCACTATTAAATATAAAATTACTATTGATTACCTAATAAATTCTGTATCAAAAACATCTAAATTAAAACCATTTATTAGAAATGTACTTAGAATGAGTGTATATCAAATGGTTTTTTTAGATAAAATTCCTGCAAGAGCCGTAATAAATGAAGCAGTAAACATAGTAAAAAAACGAGGGTTTACAAATTTATCAGGTTTTGTTAATGCAGTTTTAAGGAATATTGACAGAATGGAAATAATATTACCAAACGATAACTTATCCATTAAATATTCTATGCCAAATTGGATTATAGATTTATGGAAAGATTTATATGGAGAAGAAGAAACTATTAAAATATGCACTGCTTTAAATAAGCGTGCTAGAGTTTGTGTTAGAATTAATACATTAAAGACTACAAAAGAAAAATTGATTAAGGAATTAACAGGTATTAATTGTATAGATGCAAATATATATCAAGAATATATGTACCTAGAAAACACCAACTCTATTTCAAAATTAGATGCATTTAAAAATGGTCTATTTACCGTTCAAGATGAAAGTGCGGGAATTGTATCAAGAGTAGTTTCGCCAATGAAAAATGAACGAATATTAGATATGTGTAGTGCACCGGGGGGTAAGGCTACGCATATGGCACAAATAAATGAAAGTGACATAGTAAGTATAGATATTTATGAACATAAAATTAAACTTATTAAAAATAATGCAGATAGACTAGGAATTACTTGTATAACGCCTATATGTATGGATGCTACAATAGCGAGTTTTGAACAAAAGTTTGATAAAATTTTATTGGATGTACCATGTTCGGGCTTAGGTTTATTAAAAAGAAAACCTGATATAAGATATACAAAATCTATCGAAGATATAGAAAACATTAATTTATTGCAAAAACAGATTGCTAGAAACGCTATACGATATTTGAAAAATTCGGGTACATTAGTCTATAGTACATGTACTTTAACAAAGTTGGAAAATTACGATATGGTAGAATTTTTTACTAATGAATTAGGATTAGTTGAAGATGATATAGAACCATATATACCGCAAATATTTAAAAAGTATGTTAAGGGATGTTATGTGACGATTTTACCTTATGTAGCAGATACGGACGGATTTTTTATAGCAAGATTTAGAAAACCATGAGGAAATCAGATGAAAGAAATTTTACAAATGAGTATAATAGAACTAGAAAAGCATATAACAAGTATAGGA